>DATJCV010000350.1:0-9752 GCA_035497775.1 Burkholderiaceae bacterium
GCTCAGGGATTTCCCAAGCGTTTCGGTGCCGGCGTCATCACGACGTCGGGTGCGCTCGGCATCCTGATTCCGCCGTCAATCGTCATGGTGATCTATTGCGTGGCGACCGGTGGTAGTATCGCGCTGGATCCGTCGGGTCATCGCGTCTCGTCGGCCTCCGTCGGCCAGATGTTCATGGCCGGCGTCATTCCCGGCATCATGCTGGCGACGCTGCTCGGCGTGACGACGTTCTATCGGGCCTGGAAAAACGACTATCCACGGCTGCCGCGCGCGACCTTCGCCGAACGCTTCGTGGCGTTCCGCAAGTGCGTGTGGGGACTGCTGCTGATCGTCATCGTGCTGGGCGGCATCTATGCCGGCCTGTTCACGCCGACCGAAGCTGCCGCCGTCAGCGCGGTCTATGCCTTTGTGATCGCGGTGTTCGTCTATCGCGATATGTCGCTCAAGGACGTGCCGAGGGTGTTGCTCGGCTCAGCCAACATGAGCGCGATGATCCTCTACATCATCACCAATGCGGTGCTGTTCTCGTTCCTGATGGCGAACGAAAATATTCCGCAGCATATCACCAACTGGATCACCTCGATCGGCGTCAACTGGGTGATGTTCCTGCTGATCGTCAACGTCGTGCTGCTGGTGGCCGGCAACTTCATGGAGGCATCCTCGATCGTGCTGATCATGGCGCCGATCCTGTTTCCGGTGGCGATCAAGCTCGGCATCGATCCGATCCATTTCGGCATCATGATGGTGGTCAACATGGAAGTCGGCATGTGCCATCCGCCGGTCGGGCTCAATCTGTATGTGGCATCGGGGATTACCAAGATGGGGATAACGGAGCTGACGGTGGCGGTGTGGCCGTGGCTGCTGACGATGCTGGTATTCCTTGGCCTGGTGACCTATATTCCGGAAATCTCGCTATTCCTGCCGAACCTGATTTTTGGCAAGTAAGGTAGTGGCCGCCGCTTTGCCGCGGCAGCCAAAAAAATTTTGGCAAGTGCCGGGCTTGCTGTTAGAGTGGCGGCATTCTTAGCCGCCCGCATGGTCAAAGCCGCAATTCGGAGTAATGGGGGTAGGGTACGACAACGGCATGGATGCCGGAGATGCCAAGGAGACGGGTGTTTCAGATGAGCCGCAATAATGGCCCGAACACCACAGCTGCAATTTGAGGCGCATCGTTAGATGCGCCTTTTTTATTTTATGATGGGGTTTCTCAATCCAGAAGGCAGCGGCGGGCGCCGCTTTCCCTATGAAAGAATTCGGCAACGGACAATTATTTTCGGCGGTGGTGAGCGCGCCGTTCGGCGCGATCGGGATTCGTACCGAAGCGGGCCGGCTGCGCGAACTGGTATACCTGCCGCCCAGCTTTCGGGAACAGGCGCCGCGCGATCGACTGGCGGCGCGCGCGGCGCGCCAGATCGAGCGCTACCTGCGGCAGCCGGACTTTCGTTTCAGCCTGCCGTTGGCGCCGGCCGGCACCGCCTTTCAACAGCGCGTGTGGAGCGCGATCGCAGCGATTCCGCGCGGCGACGTGCGGACCTATGGCGCACTCGCCAAAAGCTTGCGCTCGGCGCCGCGTGCGGTCGGCCAGGCTTGCGGCGCCAATTGGTACCCGTTGGTGATTCCCTGCCATCGGGTGACGGCCGCGGGCGGCCTGGGCGGCTTTTCCAATCATGCCGAGGCCGACGGTTTTCATGTCGGCGTCAAGCGCTGGCTGCTGGCGCATGAAGGGGTTACCGATTTCTAGCCGGACGCCGCCATCGCCTGCTGCCGCTGCGACGCCACCGCAAGCCATGATCGACGAATTTTGCGATGCGTTGTGGCTGGAAGACGGTCTGGCACAAAACTCGCTGCAAGCCTACCGGCGCGACCTGAGCCAGTATGCGGGGTGGCTGCTGGCCGAGCGCGGCAAAGCCCTGTACGACGCGCTGGCGGTGGATCTGGAGGCCTACGTGGCGGCGCGCTTCGCCAGTTCGAAAGCGACCTCCGCCAACCGTCGGCTGTCGGTGCTGAGACGCTTTTATCAATGGGCGCTGCGGCAGAACCGGATTGGCGCCGATCCCTGCCTGAAAATGAAGTCGGCGCGGCAGGCGCCGCGCTATCCGCACGCCTTGTCGGAGGCGCAAGTGGAGGCGCTGCTGGCGATGCCGGACGTTGCCACGCCGCTCGGACTGCGCGATCGCACCATGCTGGAATTGATGTACGCCAGCGGCTTGCGGGTATCCGAACTGGTGTTGCTGAAATCGCTGGAAGTCGGCATGAACGAGGGCGTGCTGCGCATCACCGGCAAGGGCAGCAAGACGCGGCTGGTGCCGTTCGGCGAAGAAGCGCGGATGTGGATCGAGCGCTACCTGCAGCAGGCGCGGCGGCAGATCCTGAATGGCCAGCTGGCCGACGCGCTGTTCGTCACCGCGCGCGGCGGCCCGATGACGCGCCAGATGTTCTGGATTCTGGTCAAACGTTACGCGCTGCAGGCCGAGATCAACGCGCCGCTGTCGCCGCACACGCTGCGCCATGCATTTGCCACCCATTTGCTGAATCACGGCGCCGACCTGCGGGTAGTGCAATTGCTGCTGGGACACGCCGATATTTCGACCACGCAGATTTATACGCATGTGGCGCGCGAACGGCTCAAGCAATTGCATGCCATGCATCATCCACGCGGCTGAAAAAGCCGGACGCGGCAAGCGATTCTTGCCAATGACGCGCTTGTGCGCCTAACATGGCGATCAATCCCTGAATCCACCCGAAGAGGCTGACCCATTGGCAAGAGTTAACTTTCAATACGAAAAGCGGCAAAAAGAACTCGAAAAGAAAAAAAAGAAAGAGGAGAAGCTGCAGCGCAAGCTGGAAAAGAAAACACCAGCGGACGACGCCAGCGCTGAGCAGCCCGCAGAGACGCCGGCTCCGGACCGCGAGCCGAACGATTGAAGCCGGCCCACGGCCAGTGCCGCGCCGCACGGGCGTGGTGCAGTCTTGCGCGTCATATATTCCCGGATCATGAGTAAAAAAGAGCACGTTTCCGAAACGCCGGCAACGCAGTTTCTGGCGCAGCGCGGCGTCCGTTTTTCCGGACATCCATATCGCTACGAGGAACATGGAGGCACCGCGGTGTCGGCGCGGGAACTGGGCGTTCCCGAGCATCAAGTGGTGAAGACCCTGATCATGCAGGATGAAGCGGCCAAGCCGCTGATCGTGCTGATGCATGGCGATCGCATGGTGTCGACCAAAACCCTGGCGCGCCAGATTGGACGCAAATCGGTGGCGCCCTGCGCGCCGGAAGTCGCCAGCCGCCACTCCGGCTATCTGATTGGCGGCACTTCACCGTTCGGCACGCGCAAGAGCATGCCGGTGTATGTCGAACAGACCATCCTGGAATTCGAAAAAATCTACATCAATGGCGGCCGCCGCGGCTATCTGATCGGAATCGACCCGGCACTCCTGGCCGGCTTGTTGCCGATCACCTTGGTACAATGCGCGCTGGTGCCCTAATAATTTATTGAATATGGGAGTATGTGTAAAAATCGCCGTATTTCGCGCGTACTTGTTGCGATAAAAAAAATACTATAGGCAGTACAATCCGTCTCATTACCTGTTCCAGAAACCAGAATCAGGGAAAAATCAATGAATACACTGTTATCCGTGCTGGGTGCCTACCTGCTCGGCTCGATCTCGTTCGCGGTGGTGGTCAGCAAGCTATTCGGGCTGGCCGACCCACGCAGCTACGGCTCCAAGAATCCAGGCGCGACCAATGTGCTGCGCAGCGGCAACAAGGCGGCGGCAGTGCTGACGCTGGTGGGCGATGGCGCCAAGGGTTGGCTGGCAGTGTGGCTGGCGCAACAATACGGTCCGCAGTACGGGCTGGACGCCAGCGGCGTCGCGCTGGTGGCGCTGGCGGTGTTCGTCGGCCATTTGTGGCCGGTGTTTTTCCGCTTTGTCGGTGGCAAGGGCGTCGCCACCGCGCTCGGCGTGCTGCTCGGCCTGAATCTGTGGCTAGGCCTGGCAACCCTGGCGACCTGGCTGATCATCGCCTATGCGTTTCGCTATTCCTCGCTGGCGGCGCTGGTGGCGGCGCTGTTCGCACCCTTCTATTACGGCTTCATGTTCGGCACCGACGTCATCCTGCTGGCGGTGCTGGCGATGAGCTACCTGCTGGTTTATCGCCACAAGGCCAATATCGGCAAGCTGATCGCCGGCAAGGAAAGCCGGATCGGCGGCAAGAAACCCGCAGCAAAAAGTGCGTCGCCTAAAAGTCCAGCCAAAAAGTGAAGGCGGGGCGGCGGTTCAGCGCCCCATCCATAACTTGCTTTGCTGGCGCACTACGTCGTTCAGAGAGCCGCTTTCCTGATAGGCGGCGCGCAGCCAGTCGGCGTTGGATTGGCCGGCCAATACCTGTTTGCGCAGATAGGCGATGGCATTGCTGGTCCCCATATCCCGCGCCACATCTGCCAACGCCTCGAAAGTGGACAGGATGTCTTCCTTGATGCTGGGCTGCTCGCCCGTCAGCGGATTGATCAGCACTCCACTCAAGCCGAAGCGGCAAGCCTGGAAGCGATTGTAGGAATACGTCAAATACACATCCGGCACCGGCTGCAGCGTGCGCTCGGCGAAAAAATGCTTGCACAGCGTTTGCGCGTAAGCGGCCAGCGCGACTGCGGTTTCAATCGTCAGCGGCGTGTCGCAGACGCGAATTTCGACCGTGCCATATTCCGGCTTGGGCCGGATATCCCAATAGAAGTCCTTCATGCTGGCGACGATGCCCAGCTTCGCCATCTTGTTGAAATACGTATTGAAGCCTTCCCAGTCAGCGACGAAGGGCATGTAGCCGGACAGCGGAAAGGCGTTGATGCTGGTCAGGCGCGATGACTGAAAGGTGGTGTCGATACCCTGGTAAAACGGCGACGACGCCGACATCGCGATGAAATGCGGGATGTAGCGCGCCAGCAGGTGCGACAGCCGGATCGCCTCGTCGCCGTTGGCGCAGCCGATGTGGATATGCTGGCCGTAGACGGTGAACTGCTTGGCCAGGTAGCCGTACAGTTCGGACACCAGCCGATAGCGCTCGGCCGGGAAAATGCGCTGGTCTTCCCAGTGCTGGAAGGGATGGGCGCCGCCGCCGGCCAGGGAAAGGTTCAACTTGTCGGCGGAAGTCACCAGCAGCTTGCGGATCGCGTTCAGCTCGGCCAGCATCGGGCCGTGTTCGGTATGCACCGCGGTCGCGATTTCAATCATGCTTTCGGTGATTTCCGGCTTGATGTCATAGCCGTGCTGCTGCTTGTCGAGCAGCGCCATCAAATCACTCGATCCGCGCGTCAGGTTGTAGTCGCGGCGGTTGACGATTTGCAGTTCCAGCTCCACTCCCATTGTCAACGGAGTGGAAGAGTTGAATGTCAGCATCGGGAAGTTCTCCTGTTTCGGCGCGTCTATTCCGCAGCCCTAGGTTTTGGCTTCGCCGGCAGCGATCAGCGCATAGCGGGTGCAGATCGGTCCGATGATTTCCAGGATAACCAGGATCGAGACCGTCAGGGTCGTCATCTGGATGCCAAAATCAGGATAGACGCCGGCCGCGTGCTGCACCATGATTATCTTGAAGCCCGATAGCGGCAGCAGGGCCACGCCCAGCAACCCGCCCTTGCGCAATGCCATGCCGTTGAAATTGGCCAGCGAGGTGGTCAGCAGGATGGTGACGCCGAAACGCACCGCGATGAAGGCCAGCACGACCGGCGCCAACTCGCGCAAATGCGTCAGTTCCAGCTTGGCGCCGGCAAACACGAACAACACCACGTACAGCAACGCGTTGAACTGACTGAAATCGACTTCTACCAGCGCATGCTTGCGATCCTCGCTGCGGCTGGCAATGCCGAACGCCAGCAGCGCGATCAGCGCCGACAAATTAAACATCGCCGCCAAGCCGACGGTGGCGGCGACCAGCGCCAGCACCAGGATCAGTTGCGCCTGCCGATCACGCCCCAGCCAATCGCCGATCCAGATCAGCAGCCGGCTCGCCAGCCAGCCCAATGCAATCGAACCAACCAGCAGATAAAGCGGATGCAGCAGGTAGCTTTGCCAGCCGGCCTGATATTCGACGTGCAGTCCGGCCAAGCCCATGGAAAACACCACGAAAGCCAGCGAGTTGCCGATGGCGACGATATTCAGCATGCGTTCGGTCATCTGTCCTTCCGCCCGCACTTCGTTGACAAGATTCATGGCCACCGCCGGCGAACTCGCCATGCCGATCGCTGCCACCATGCTGGCCATCAGTTTGCTCATGCCGAACAGCATCAGTAGTTCGAACAGGGCCAGAAACGTGCCGATGCTGATGACGATGCCCGTCAGCAACAGGCGTTTTTCGCGCAACAGCCAGCGGTAATCAACCCGCCGACCGAGCTCGAACAGCACCAGGCCGAGCGCCAAGTCAACCAGCAAACCCAGTTTATTCAAAATCTCGGTGTCGATCAGATTGAAGCCGGCCGGCCCGATCAGCAGCCCGGTCAGCACATAGCCGGTAATTACCGGCACCGGCAGCGCGCGCGCCACCAGCCGTGCGCCTAAGATGCCGGCGATCAGGATCAGGCCGGTGGCTGTCAAGACATTCAAGCCGTCCGGCAGTACCGGTAAGAAATTGAGTGATGTCATGGCATTTTCATTTTCGGTGAATGCAGTATGGACTGAGTGCTTTGGCCACAAGCCGAAAGCATCGCGAAAAGTGAGTTGCTGGCACATCTGGCACGCAGTCGGCGTGCAGTGGTATCGATGAGTCTGCGCTACGATAACTGCGCCCGGGCTGCCGTCGGTGGAGTGCCAACCACTGGCAGCATACGCGGGGTGAAGCAGTTATCGTCTGGCGGGATGGCGCCGACACTCGAAATAGGGGCGAAGAATAACATAGCGCAAAAGCATCGTGCGCCCGGATAGTTGCCTAGTTGCCGTGGATCAATACTGTGGATCGGGATCTGGCACCCAAGCCGCGGTTGCCGCGGCTTGGGTATCGTGCCGTCCGGTGGGGTGCTATCGTTTAGGCAATCCGCTGCAAATCTTCCAGCGGCCAGCGGGGCCGCACGGTAAAGGAATAATCGCGGGATGCGGCGCCGGGATCGGCCTGCAGCCGCAGTGCGCCAGCAAAGGCAATCATGGCGCCGTTATCGGTACAGAATTCAAGTTCGGGGTAATACACGCGAAATCGCCGTTTCCGCGCGGCAGTATCGAGCGCTTCGCGCAGTTGCGTATTGGCACCGACGCCGCCGGCCACCACCAGCCGTTGCAGCCCGGTTTGCGCGAGGGCAGCGACGCATTTGGCCGTCAGGACCTCCACCACGGCATCGACGAAGGCGCGCGCGACGTTGGCCTTGTCCTGTTCGCAGATATTCGTGATCTGATGCTTGACTAGTGTTAGCACCGCCGTCTTCAATCCGGAAAAACTGAAATCCAGGTTTTTCGAATGCAACATCGGCCGCGGCAACTGGTAGGCGGTCGGATCGCCAAACTCGGCCATGCGTGAAATGGCCGGGCCGCCCGGATAGCCCAATCCCAGCAATTTGGCCGACTTGTCGAAGGCTTCGCCGGCGGCGTCATCCAGAGTTTCACCCAGCAACGTGTATTGACCGATGCCATCCACTCGCATCAGTTGCGTGTGGCCGCCCGAGACCAGCAAGGCGACGAATGGAAATGGCGGCGGATCGCTGGCCAATAGCGGTGACAGCAAATGGCCTTCCAGGTGGTGGATGCCGATCAATGGGCGGTCCAATGCGAGTGCCAGGCTGCTGGCTACCGCCGCGCCGACCAGCAATGCGCCAGCCAGTCCCGGCCCCTGGGTGTAGGCGATGGCGTCGATCTCGGCGCGCGCGGTATCGCTTTGGTCGAATATCTGTTGCAGCAGGGGCAGGGTGCGCTGGATGTGATCGCGCGACGCCAATTCCGGCACGACGCCGCCATATTCCTGGTGCATGGCGACCTGCGAATGCAGCGCGTGTGCCAACAAGCCGCGCTTGGTGTCATACAGCGCGACGCCGGTTTCATCGCAGGACGATTCGATACCGAGAACGAGCATGGAAATTTTTGATTAGATGAAAGTGTGAATGTGAAACATTGTATTCCACCACTGCGCTTGCCGGCCGGGCGTCGGCTTCCTGGATTACCGGGCCAGCAACAGCAGCAATGCCGTGACGGCGGCGATGGCGCTTGCGGCCAGCGCCGCGGTCAACCACATGGCGTATCGGCGCATGGTCTGGATGCGCTGAATCAGCTGGGTGTTCTGATCGGCCAATGCCTTGATCAATTCGGACGACGTGGCCATTTCGTTTTGCAGTTCTGTTTTGGCCGCTTCGAGTTGGGCGATTCTGGCCTCGAGAATGGCGAGCGTGCTGGCGGCGGCGGATGCAGGCATCGTGTTGGGAACTTCGGATGTCGGCGCAATCGGTTTCCTGGCGGCGATTTTCCATAACTTGCGCGCGCCATCGGCCACCAGCGGCGCATTGTTGACGACCTCGGTCCAGGGAACATTTTTCAATACTGCCAACCAGCCGATCGCCATTGATGAATCTTTCCTTGAAAAAATTACGAAACTGTCTTTTTGCAGGCGAATGCCTTGTCCAAGCATACCCGAATCGCGCTTGCCGGCTATGCCGTCCCGGTTGCTTCGCAATGTTCGATTTTTCCAGACGGCGCGCTCACTTACAATCGCGGCTTCTGTTTATCCGGAATCAGCCATGAGCGCGAAATTCGATGTTGCCGTGATCGGTGCGGGTGCGGCCGGCATGATGTGTGCCGCCATTGCCGGCCAGCGCGGGCGGCGCGTGGTATTGATCGATCATGCGCGGAAACTGGCGGAAAAAATTCGCATTTCGGGCGGCGGGCGCTGCAACTTTACCAACCTGCATGCCGGCCCGCAAAATTACCTGTCGCAAAATCCACATTTCTGCAAGAGTGCGCTGTCGCGCTATACGCCGCAGGATTTCCTAGCGTTACTGAAGCGCTACCGCATCGGCTATCACGAAAAGCACAAGGGCCAGCTTTTCTGCGACAACTCGGCCGAAGATATCATTTCCATGCTGAAGGCGGAGTGCGCTTTGGGCCAAGTGGAATGGCGCATGCCATGCCGTGTCGCGCAACTGGGCAAGGAGGGCAGCCGGTTTCGACTGGAAACCGATGCCGGTTCGTTGAGCGCCGCCAGCGTCGTGATTGCCACCGGCGGCCTATCGATCCCGAAGATCGGTGCTACCGACTTTGCTTACCGGGTTGCGCGCCAGTTCGATGTCGAGGTTGGCGAATTGCGGCCGGCCCTGGTGCCGCTGACTTTCGAGCCAGCCGTCTGGCAGCCGTTTGCGCCGTTGGCCGGGATCGCCTTGCCGGTTGAAATCGAAACCGGTGTTAAAGCCGGGCGCGGCCATTTCTCCGAGGATTTGCTGTTTACTCACCGCGGCTTGTCGGGGCCGGCGGTGTTGCAGATATCGAGCTTCTGGCGTCCCGGCACCGATCTGCTGTTGAATGCATTGCCAGGACTCGACCTGGCGCAAATCCTGATGAACGGCAAGACGGCCATCAGGAAAAATCTGGGTAATACGTTGGCGCAATGGCTGCCAGCGCGCCTGGTGGAGGGCTGGCTCCCGGCCATCGGCTTTAATCCGGACCTGCGGCCGGCGGATATGCCGGATCGCGATCTGGCCCGGCTTGGCAATGCGCTGAACCAATGGCGTATCAGGCCCGGAGGTACCGAAGGCTATCGCAAGGCGGAAGTGACGCTTGGCGGCGTCGATACACGC
>DATJCV010000351.1:0-3425 GCA_035497775.1 Burkholderiaceae bacterium
TGAATTGCTTGCCGCGTGCCCGCACCGCTTCCTGGATCTGCAGGATATTGGCGGTTGCCTGTGCCAGATCGCTATCTCGCCTCTGGAATTTGTCCTCGTCCTGTGAGTAGTACAGCAACCGATCCGGGCGGCGATGAGAGAATTTGGCGCAGCGGCTGTCAATTGGGGCATTCACGGCCATATTGCTACGAATCGTCGAAGCTGGACGCCGTCGCATTTCCAGAGTATTCAGACTGACCTCGAGCGTGCGGTAGATATGCCATTCGGGGGGCCAAGTGTGGCGAGTCGTGGCGGTGGTCCAGGCGCCTACTTCAAAGGGTTGTGGCGCTTCTGGTGAACATTCCGGAAGGTCGCGGAAGCGAGGCAGCAGAACCCGTTCGACGGTCTCGATGATGATGGTTGTCGCCGATGGATGATTCAACGCATGCGCTAGCCAATTGCGGATGCAGCCATCGCGGCCGAGTTCGAAACTCTGCACTTTCTGGCCGGATTTTTCGGTTACGACCGATTGCCATAGATTCCCCATCGAAAACGAATCTCCCAATACCAGGATATCGGGGTCGGCCATGAAACTGCCGTTGGCCGCGACGTCGAGCGCGGTTTGCGGTGCAAATCCGCCGAAATCTTTTTCGGCATAGCTGCCAATACGGGTCAGATCGCCGGTCAGTGGTTCGAAGGGTTCAAATATGAGACTGAGACAGGCCGTCAATCCGAGCACGAGGGAAACGGTGGAGCCAAAAACAAGCAGGTAGTTGCGCATGGTCAGAACCTGAAATAAAGGAACTCGCTCACCTTGGTCAAGCTATTAACGCAGTAGATGAACAGGAGGGCGAGCGCGATCGCATGCATAGCGTCGATTTTCCAGGCCAGCCGTGTCGCCGGCCGTCCCGGCGGCGCGCTTGACGGTGTTTTTACTCCAGCCATATCTTCCCAGGTTGGCTTATGACGGATCAGCATTTGCCGTACATTTGGCAATGTCCATACCAGCGCCAGGGATGGAATGATCATTTTCAAGGCTTCGCGCGACGGCACCCATGCCTCGGGCATGAGTGCATGTGCGCCGAACATGCTTGCTAGCATCGACTGCGCCGCAGCGAAGTTGTCCGCGCGGAAGAAGACCCATGCGATCACTACTGCTACAAAGGTCAAGGCGCCGCCAGCTAGGTTGGCAACGGCGCCGCCGTTTCTCCAACCCAGCCGTGCTTTTATTTCTCGCCAGGCATGGTTAACCATCAAATACAGGCCATGCAATCCGCCCCACACGATGAATGTCCATCCGGCCCCATGCCACAAACCACCCAGCAGCATGGTGATTGTCAAATTCATGTAACGGCGCGTTTTCCCGTGGCGGTTTCCACCGAGGGGTACGTACAGATAATCGCGCAAGAAACTGGACAGGGTGATGTGCCAGCGCCGCCAGAAGTCAATGATGCTGATGGCCTTGTAAGGCGAGTCGAAGTTGATCGGCAAGCGGATGTTGAACATGAGCGACAAGCCAATTGCCATGTCCGAATAGCCGGAAAAATCGAAATAAATTTGCAGCGTATACGCGAGCGCGCCAATCCATGTTTCGAGTAGTGTGAGAATTGCGCCGTCGCGAACTGCATTAAAAATCGGCGTGGCGTATACGGCCAGATTGTCGGCAATCAGTACCTTTTTTGATAAGCCGAGTACGAAAATCGTGATGCCGACAGCAATATGCTCTGCATTCATCCGATAGGCTGCCGGATTAGAAAACTGCGGCATCATCTGCTTGTGATGCAATACCGGCCCGGCGATCAGATGCGGAAAATAGGTGACAAACAGGAGATAGTGAACGAAGTTGTATTCGCGCGCGATGCCGCGATGAACATCCATCAAAAAAGCAATTTGGGTGAATGTAAAAAACGAAATGCCCAGCGGTAGGATGATATCCAGCGCGGGAAAATGTAGGCCAAACAGGGGAGTGAGGGACTCGATGAAAAAATTGGTGTACTTGAAGTATCCGAGCAGGATCAGATTGAGAGTAATGGCGACCGCCAGGGAATACTTGGCCTGCCGGTATTCGTTGGCAGCACGGCGCAATCCGATCCAGTAGCCGGCGCCATAGTTGAACACGATGGAGGCAATGAGCAGCATCACAAAGCGCGCATCCCACATCGCATAAAAGCTGAGGGATGCCAATCCCAGCCACGCGGCCGCCAAGCGATGACTGTAGCGGCCCAGATAGAACATGCCGAAAAATACGATCGGCAGGAACAGGAAGATGAAGCTATAGGAGTTGAACAGCATCTGTGGCAGGGAGAATGAGGAAGCGGATGGCTGTGTGGGTATGCATGCTGGGTTGTTGGTGCACCGAACCAGGACGCACACGAACTATACTGGCCTGGTGGCAACGGCCGCAATTATTTCTTTTTTTGCTGCTGTAGCCAGGTTTTGATTTACGCTGGTGTTGCGTCGCCCGCCGGCATGGGTGGTGTCGTTGAGTGCTCGTCGAGCATCGCGCGGGCGGCTGTGATGAGGCTGGAAACGGAAATCCGCTGCAGGCACAGGCTGCTGCTGCCGGCGTGCCGGTCGCAGCCTTCCTGCAGGCAGGGCACGCAATCGCCCGGCCCCTGAATCAACTGGACATTGCCGCGCCGTCCGCCGCCGTGCCACGGCCAGGGGCTGCCGGGCCCGTCCCAATCCTTGGGCCAGGGTCCCCACTTGACCGGATTGGACGGGCCGAACAAGGCGATCGTAGGGGTGCCGACAGCTGCCGCGAGATGGGTGACCGCGGTGTCCGGACCGGCGAACAGTTTGGCGCGGCCGAGCAGTTCCGCGGTTTCCGCCAGCGATAATTTGCCGGCCAGATCAAGCGCCTGCGTCTGGCGCGCAATGGCAGCGACATAGTTGCGCTCGTCCGGATCCGGTCCGCCGGTCAAGACCACTTGCAAGCCTTGCTCCTGCAGCCAGTGCGCCAACGCGACCCAGCCATCCTGCCGCCACATCTTGTAGGCGAATTTGGGAGAAGGGTGGAGCACCACATAAGGCTTTCCTGCCAGGGTGGCAAGCCGGGCGTGCAAAGCACTGCGCTGTTCGGGCGCCAGCGCAGGCGGCACCACCTGATAGCAGGGGAGGACGCCCAGCAGCTCGGCCAGCTGCAGGTTCAAGCTGACCGTGTGGGTATGAAGGTCGTCGAAGGTCTGCCAGCGGTCAAGCAGCAGCGTCTTGCCGCTTTCCCAGTCGTTGACGAAGCCGACCCGGAAGCGGGCGCCGATCCAGCCATACAGGCGCGTGCGATCGGATGCCTGGGTACCGAGCGCCAAGTCGTAGCGCCGCCATAATTCGCGCAGCTGCGCCAGTGTGCCGCGCCAGTTAGTGCGATGAGGGTAGGCGATGATCCTATCGATATCCGGATTGCCCGCCAGCACCCCTTCAGTTCCCTTGAACACCAGGAAGTGCAG
>DATJCV010000352.1:0-4903 GCA_035497775.1 Burkholderiaceae bacterium
GCTACTACAAGACCATCAGCGGGCCGCTCGGCAAGGGCCTGCTCAAGAAGCTGGAGCCCAAGGGCATCATCGGCCTGGCGTACTGGGACAACGGCTTCCACATGGTGTCGGCCAACAAGCCGCTGCTGATGCCGGCCGACTTCCAGGGCCTGAAGATCCGCATCTCGGGCTCGAAGATCGCCGACCTGTACTTCCGCAAGCTCGGTGCGCTGCCGCAGATCATGGCGTTCTCCGAGGTCTACCAGGCGCTGCAGACCGGCGTGGTCGACGGCACCGAAAACACGCCGTCGAATATCTACACGCAGAAAATGCATGAGGTGCAGAAGCACTTGACGGTATCCGATCACGGCTACATCGGCTACGCGGTGATCACCAACAAGAAGTTCTGGGACGGCCTGCCGCCCGATATCCGTAGCGCGCTGGAAGGCGCGATGAAGGACGCAACCCGTTACGCGAATGCGATCGCGCAGCAGGAAAACGACAAGGCGCTGGACGACATCCGCAAGGCCGGCAGCACCACGATCTATACCCTGACCGCCGAGCAAAAAGCCGCATGGCGCAAGGCGTTCCTGCCGGTGCAGAAAGAAATGGCGAGCCGCCTCGGAGCCGAGCTGATCAGCGAAGTCAACAAGGAAGCCGCGGCACTCGGGTACAAGTAATGGCCATCAGGCCGCAACGGCAGCGCCCGGCGCGAAATGCCGTTGCGGCCTTTTTAGGCATGCCCGTATCACATACTCCCAGAACGAAGCTCAATTTCCGCTCATGAACATTCAGCTTTTTTAATATACCCACGATATGAAAATTTCCGATCCGGAAAGCGAGCTGGTCTGCCAGGAGCACCTGCTGTATGCCGAGCTGATACCGCAACAGGCCCGCGTGCTGGAGCTGGGCTGCGGCAACGCGGAAAAGACCCGCTCCGTCATGCGCAGCGGCAAGGTCGCCTATTGCCTGGCACTGGAAACCGACGCCGTCCAGCATGCCAGGAACCTGGCCCGAACCGACCTTCCGAACGTCCACTTCGCGCTGGCCGGCGCGCAGGACATTCCCGCCGACAGCGACAGCTTCGACCTCGTGCTGATGTTCAAATCGCTGCACCACGTCCCGCTCGACCAGATGGATGCCGCGCTGTCCGAGATACGCCGCGTACTGAAGCCGGGGGGCCTCGCGTATATCTCGGAACCGGTCTTTGCCGGCGACTACAACGAAATCCTGCGCCTGTTTCACGACGAAGAACTGGTGCGCCGCGCGGCGTTTGAGGCGATGGAACGCGCCGTCGATTCCGGTTTTCTGGAACTGGTCGAGCAAAAATTCTTCAAGACGGCGGTGCGCTACCGCGACTTCGCCCAGTTTGAGGAAAAAGTGATCGGCGCCACGCATACGCAGCACCGGCTGACGGCAGAATGTCTGGCCGAGGTGCGGGCCAGGTTTGCCGCCCACATCGGCCCCGATGGCGCCGAGTTCCTGACTCCAAACCGGGTCGATTTGCTGCGCAAACCACGCTGACGGGAATGTCCGGCTTGCCGGGGAAAAACGGCAGGAATCGAGGATCTATTTCACAGCATCGACGCCAGCGCCGAGCGTCGGTAGTGGGCTGCGGCCTGCTCAGCCTGCGACAGCGCATCGTGTAGCTGCGCCAGCCGCAGATGCGCTTCGCGCACCGTAATCGGATCAGTCGCATCGGACAGCGCCTGCTCCAGATGTCGTTGCGCCTTGCCCCACAGCTTCTGGCGCAGGCACAAGAAACCGAGCGTCAATTCGAGCTCGGCGTCATTCGGGCGCTTGCTGATCCATTGTTCGCAGCGCTCGATTTGCGCCAGCAGACCAGGTGAACCGTCAGCGGTGGCGCAGGCGCGATAGGCGCGCACCAGTCTTTCGTCCCATTGCGCTGCCAAGGCTTTTTCCACCAGGACGCGCGCCTCCTCGTGCAGGCCGAGCTGGTTGAATGCGCGCGCCGCGCAGTTGGCGATGAATGGCTTGACCCGATCAGAGTTGGGAATCTCCGCCCACAGTCGGCGCAGCGATTCCGCGTCCTGCGCGTTGTTGCCCAGCAAATCATCATAGGCCAGTTCCAGCAGCCGGCCGGAAAGCGCCGGATGCAGTGCATTGTGCTTGTCCAGCGAACGCACCAGACGCACCACTTCCGGCCAGTTCTTGCTCTGTTGGTTGGCTTTCAGCGCCAGCCGCAGCGCATGGATATGGCGCGTGCCGCCCGCGCTCAATTCATTGAATGCGTCCAGCGCCGCCTGCGGCTGATGCGCGTCGACCAGCAATTCCAGCCGGGTCATCGTGCGTGCCGTCTTCAGCGGACTGGCGTCATCAATGGTGGCCAGCCAGGTATCGCGCCGTTCCGGCTGCAGCATGCGATGGGCAGCCCGCGCCGCGATCAGGGACGCCAGGCCGGAGTTGAGTGGGGACGCGGTGGCACGCGTAGCCGCTTTTTCGGCCTGGCCAAAACGGCCTTCAAACAGGGCCTTCAACGCGTCGCGCAGGGATTTGGTGCTTTCACGTTCGCGCTTTTCGCGGCGATAGGCGATCACGCGCCCCGGCAGGCGTTGTACGCGGCGCAAGGTACGCAACATGACATACAACAGCACGAACAAGGCAGCCAGCGCCAGCAGGAAAAAATTCAGCGACAGATCGATCCGATACGGCGGATAAAAAAAGACCACGTTGCCGACATTGAAACGAGCCGCGACTGCCAGCCCTATGGCGCTGGCGAAGAGGATGAGGAACCACAGGAACAGGCGCATGTTACGGCTTCGCCTTGTAATTGCGCACCGCGTCGATGCTCTCCGCCAGGGTCGGCATCTGAATTGACAGCTTGCTGTTTTGCACCTGATTCAATAATGCCTGCATCGTTTGTGTCTGTTTGGCGCGGGTATCGAAATATTTGGCGATGGTGTCTTGCGCCGCGACCATGTCGCTGCGGAAGGCCGGCTCGTTGCGCGACAACAGCGCCAGGCGCGCATTCAGCAAGCGTAGCTTGAGATTCTCACGCGCATAGTAGGCTTGCGTCGGCGACAGCAGCAGCGCATCGGGATGGGTGACGTCGCGAATCCGGATCAATTGCTTCAGCTCATCCCACATCTCGCTGGAAAAACTCTGCCATTTGGCATCCGCCAGCGCCAGCCAGTCATTGACCGCGCCATCGTTGGCAGCAACGGCAGGTGCAGCGGGAGTTGCAGGTTTCTTGCGGTCGCTACGCAACGGACGTTTCGGCGGCGACGGCGCCATGATCGGCTTTTCGTCCGCCAGCAACGGCAACGTATCGATCTGGCCAATCGCACTGTCCAGACGCAGCGCAATCCCAGTGGTATCCAGGCTCGGCAGGCCTTTCAACATTTCAAGATCCTTGGCGATCGCGCGCCGGATCGTGATGAACTGCGGCTTGTCAGAGCGCGACAGATTCCTGTCCGCGTTTTGCAGTGCGATCAGCGCGCCTTGTACGTTGCCGGCCAACTGCAGCTGCTGGCTGGCAGTGGACAGTACTTGCTCAATCTCGGCCAGCGTCCAGTCATCGCGATTCTTCGACAGGTCCTGGTACAACTGCTCCAGCGCCAACTGCTGGCTCTGCGCTTCGGTTTGCTTGCCTTCCAGCACGTTGACCTTGGCGCGTAATTCTTTCTCGTTTTCCTGCACCGATTTGACCGCAGCGCGAGTCTCGCTATTCAGCGTTTCGCCATTGCGCAGCCGCAGCGCAATTTCGCCACGCAAATCATGGATTTGGGTGCGCAACGACCACCACTGCCAGGCACCAAAGCCGAGCAATACCAGGAACAGCATGTACAACAGCCTGACATGTCGGTTGCGGGCGGCGGACGGGTACGGGGCGGATGGGGTGGGTGCGCCGTAGCTCTCGGGGGAAGCCGGCGACTGGCCGGAGGATAGGCTTGTATCTGGGGAAGATTGCGGTTCAGTCATGGCTCAAATTGTAACGCGGCCGCCAGCGATTCGTCGCCTGATGCGGTCAGTGTCAGATTGCCAAAAGCAAGGCTGCGCGCGGTTTCCGCAATGCGTGCGTGCGGGACGATCAGTCTTTGTTGTCGCATTTTAGCTACACCGCCGGCCCCTGCCACCTGCTCGACCAGTTGCAGCAGGATGCGCAGCGCTTCCGAACTGGTGATGATCCAGTCACAAGCGGAATCCAGCAATTGCCGCAATTGCGCGGCACCAGCCTGATCCAGCACTGGAGCCATGCGCCGATAGGCGGCCACCTGCGTCACCTCCACCTGCGCCGCACGCAGCGCATCGGACAGTAGTTCGCGACCGCTTTCGCCGCGTACGAGCAACGCTTTTTTGCCGCGCAAAGCCGGCAGATCGAGCGTTTCCAGCAGGCTTTCGGAATCTTCGCGTTCGCGGTTGCGCGGCTGCACGATGGTGGTGTTGTCAGCGGTGATCCCATGCCGCTCCAGCGCGCGCCGGCTGCCCTCACCGACCACGCCGACCAGCATGCCGTGCGGCCAGGTTCCAAGCGCCGCCAGCGTGGCGTCGATGGCGTTCGGACTGACGAATACCACCAGCGCATACGCATTTAATTCCTGCAGCGCTGCGCGCAACGGCGCCGGGTCCGGCAGCGGCTGGATCTCCAGCAGTGGAAACACGACGGCGGTGCGGCCCAGTGCGGTGACGCGCTGCGCCAGCATGCCGGCTTGCGCCCGTGGCCGCGTGATGACGACCGGTGGCAGCGGCGCTGACATCGGTGCTCCCATCTCAGACGCTGGCCGCGCAAGCGGCCAGGATCGCCGCCGCGTCCTGCGCCTGAAGCAACGTCGCCGCCTGGCGGCCGAGCGCTTCCGGCGCATCGGCCGGGCCGCTGATATCGGCGCTGGCGATGCGCTGTCCGTCCGGCGTGGCGACCATCGCGCGCAAGCGCATGGCAGCGCCATCGACGGTGGCAAACGCC
>DATJCV010000353.1:0-4030 GCA_035497775.1 Burkholderiaceae bacterium
GACAGGAATTGATGCGCGCGATCCAGCGTGGTGCGCATTTCCGGCCGTCCGGATTCCAACGATTCGATCCGCACGCCACGCATGTTGGCGGCCCCTATCTGCGCCTCCACCCACTGCTGGAACGGCTTCACCTGCGGTGGCGGCCCAGCCACCAGCAGCCGATACGTCACGCGCGAGCCGTCCTGCACCAGGTGGGTTGCCGCCAGATCAGGCAGTCCCAGCATCACGCGCGGGGCGAAGTTGATAAAGGCGCTGCCCCGATCCGGTTCGATCGCGATCACCTTGTCGATGCGAAAGCGCATCTCGCCCAGCTGCAATTGCTCGCCCGGCGCGACTCCGAGCGCCGCCAGCACATCCGGATCGACCCAGACCGTACCGGGTGCCGGAATGGCGTGCGCGGCCATGTCTGTGCCGCCGGCCCTGTCGGCTACCCGGACCTGGCCGCGCAGTGGATAACCGGCGGAGACGGCCTTGATCGAGGTCAGGCGCGAACGCGCGGCGTCGCCTTCCCCGGCCAGCGCCATGCTGGGGAAACTCACCGTTTCCGCCAGCCTCAGCCCACGCCGCCTGGCCTCTGCGCGCCAGTCTTCGCTGACCGGTTGATCGGCATTGATCACCAGATCAGCGCCCAACAGCTGGTTGGCATCGCGATCGAGGCCGGCGGCGAGGCGATCGATGAAAAACCCGACCGATGACAATGCCGCCACCGCGACCACCAGAGCCAGCAGCAGAAAATACAGTTCGCCGGCGCGCCAGTCGCGGCGCATCATGCGCATTGCTTGTAAAAACATCAGGCAGTCAGCTTTCTAAAAAACCACCGCAGCCCACGCCACAGTTTCGGCAATAGCCACAGCGCCAGCAGAAAAAATAACAACAGCAGCGCGAACCACAGCCAGGGGTGAAAAAACGCCGCCCACAAGCCACCCAGCACCGCCGCCTCTTCCGAGAACGATACGACCCAGTTGGAAAACGGCTCCGGCGAAGTATTGATCAGCGCCCGGCTGCCGGACTTGGTGGCATGCGCGCCAGCCGCCACCGTGCCGCCCAGGAGCGCCGCGATCGCGCTCCACTCGGGCGCCATTTGCCCCATCGCGGCGGCCGCGAGGATAGCACCGGCCGGAATCCGGATGAAAGTATGAATCGCATCCCACAGCGAATCGAAGCCGGGGATTTTGTCCGCCAGGAATTCGATGCTCGCCAGCGCTCCTGTAATGCCAATCACCCACGGCGATTGCAGCACGTGCAAGGCCGGCGGCAAATCCAGCCAGCCCAAGCGCCCGAACCAGCCGGCCACGAACAGCGCCATATACAGCCGGATGCCGCTGGCCCACGACAGACCCGCCGCCAGCGCGGAAGCGGAAAGCATGTCAGGCATCGCGGTTCTCCTGATGCCGGTCGCGGCGCAGCTGGCGCGATACCGGAATCGACGGCGAGCGCGCAATCAGCAACGCCACGCCCCAGCAAATCAGCAGGATCGGAATGATGAAGCGCCAGCCCAAATCGTGATACTGGCGCAGGAACGACAACAGTCCGGCCACGATCAGCAGCGGCCCGGCCACCACCGAGGATTTGGTAATGCCGTCCAGCAGCAAGATCGCCACCCCGGAACCGGCCAGGCCGCCAATCCACAGCCATTGCACATCCGGCAGCCAGTGCAGACTGTTCAACAGCCAGGCGCCACCGAGGACGATCAGCACGATCGGTAATCCAGCGCCTTTCATTGCGCTCCTTTCAGGCTTCGGCAACCGATGCAACAGAGAAGATCTTGCATGGACCGATATTGGCATTCGCAGTACTTTCTTCAGAACAATCTTACAATTCAACAACATTTCCCGGATAATCATGCTTGCATGGCCGTGGCATCAACCAACCTGACCATTCCGAGAATATGTTGAGCAGCACACTTACCATTCTACTCATCGGGGCTTTCCTGTGCGTCATCATGCTGCTGGTGCTGTCGCCCTTGCTGCGCACCGGCATTCCCGGCGTGCGGGAATGGGTGTATGCCAATGCACTGATGGTCGCCACGTTCGTCTTGTATGCATTTGGCAAGAGCCTGCCGCCGATCATCGCCTATGAACTGACGAATGCCGTCAACGCCGCCGCCAGCATTACCCTGCTGCTGGGATTTCAACGATTCTTGTCCCGCAAGAGCCCACTGGCGGTGCTGATCGTCGGCGTCACCCTAATCCCGCTGGCGATCGCCATCTTCCATTACGCGATCGACTCGTTTGCGCTGCGTACCCTGACGGTGGCCCTGTTCCAGGGCATCGTTTTCATCGCCATCGCAATAACACTGCTGACCTCGGCACAAGCGGAACGATGGCGCTATCCGCATCTGTTCACCGCCGTCGTGGCCGCGCTGGTTGCGGGCGCGCATCTTGCCCGCGGTATCATCTTCATGCTGGCTCCCGACGCACCAACCTCGCTGCTGCAGCCCTCGCCCTGGAATCTATTTTTCCTGACGGCCAGCACGCTAGTCATGCCGCTCATGACATTGGGCGCAATCATGATGGTGCATGACACGATGATGGCGGAATCGAAGCACGCCGCCGGCCATGACCCGCTTACCGGCGCCTGGTCGCGCCGCGCATTCTTCGCGCACGCGCAGCGGGAACTGAAACGTGCCGCCGATAGCGGCGTCAGCCTGGCCTTGCTGCTGATCGACGTCGACCATTTCAGGGCAATTAATGACCGCTTCGGCCTTACCGCGGGCGACCAGGTCTTGGTGGATATCGTCAGCAAAGGCAAAGCCTCGCTGCGCGCCACCGACTGCATTGGGCGAATCAACGGCAACGAGTTTGCGGTGCTGTTGCCTGGAACCAATCACCAGGGAGCCTTTGTGGTCGCCAAGCGCCTGCGAAGAAAATGGCAAGCGCCATTCTTGGCTCCGGCTCAATCGGGGAATGAAGCTCAGTACACGGTCAGCATGGGAGTAGTGCTGCTGCAAGAATCCGAATCATTCGAGGAACTGTTGCGACGCGCCGACGCAGCGCTGCATCAAGCCAAGGCCGCAGGAGGCAACCAAGTGATTGGTGAAGCTGAAATCGCACCAAAAGATGTCCTTCACATTCACCCATGAGCAATCATATTTTTTAGGCTTGCCTATCCCCATCGATTCCCTCGACAGGTTTTATTGCCCTACTCTACCGATTTGCACATCGATTCCAGTCCAATATTTCTCATGTCCTTGTCGATGATCGACAGCACGTTATAGACCGTGCCAGCAATTCCACCGCGCCATGCGCCGCCAGATCAAAATCCAGTTCCTGACGCAACCGCCTCCTCTGGATCAGATTCGACTCGCCGCGCGCCTGTCGTCAAGCCGCAAATTGGCTCGGCGTCATCGCCCCCCGTCAACCTCGATCACAGTCCGACGGCGTTTCAACAGTGAAGTGCGACAGAGCCGATACCAAGGTGGTGTAATTGATCTGGCCGATGGCCGCGCGCTTCCCTCTTGAGCGCGTCTTGCTCACTAGCAAACAGCGTTATAATTCGGCGCAATGTCGAGAACTCCACAATCCGTTCTGCTGCGCAGCTGGATCCTGCTATTGCTGGTGACGCTGCAAATATTGACCCCATTCCTGCACGCGCATATTGGTGGTGCGCCGAAACTGAACGGCTGGCGCTTGCACGCCCAGCAAAACACGGTGCAGCCGGAACAGCGCCCAGCTCAGCTCCCGGCTCTCACCACCAATCGAGCGGCGGACGCGGCTTATGCCGGCGAACCACCGGAAATCGGCGTTCAACATGGAATATGGGCAGACCAGACCGAGCTCCCATTGTTCGTTGCGAGCTCGCTCGCGCTGCTCGCCATCCTGAATTTTTTCCTGCCGCTTCGGTCTCGCAGCCATCCGCTGCCGCGACTATTGTTCCGCGCTGTTCGCCGCCGCTTCGAATGCGCCGGCAGCCCTCCCCCGGCGCTCGCGCCACCTGCACATTCCTGACCCCGCCAGACGTTGCCGGCTAGCGCGCTGCTAAGTCGGTCCTGATGATCGCCGCCATACGGCGGCACTCCCTTGGGGAAATG
>DATJCV010000354.1:0-16464 GCA_035497775.1 Burkholderiaceae bacterium
TTGACCATGATGAAGATGATGAACGCCAGAATGATGAAATTGAGCGCGATCGTAATGAAATTGCCGTAAGCCAGCACCGCGCCGGCTTTTTTTGCTTCTGCCAGGGTGTTCGCGGTCTGGCCGGCCAGCGGCACGAAATAATTGCTGAAATCCAGCCCTCCGAAGATCTTGCTGACCACCGGCATGATCACATCGCCGACCAGTGAATCGACGATCTTGCCGAAGGCGCCGCCAATGATGACGCCGACCGCGAGATCCATCACGCTGCCCTTCATCGCAAATTCTTTAAACTCGCTCATCATGCTCATAAGGCCCCCGTGGAAAGAAAGATGGGAAAAGCAGGCGCTAATGGCTGCCATGCCTTAGCATTATGTTACGTGCGCGCACCGTGGCGGCACAATTTTTTACCTTGGTCGCAAGGTCTGTTTCTTCACGTAAATAATGACGCTGGCGCCGGTGATTCGCCTGGTGCAGCGAACCAGCTGACAGCCGGTGTGCCAACCAGGACGGCAAGGCAATGGCATCGGATCATTTTTCCGCACAAGCGGCGGCCTATAAGGACTTTCGACCGGGCTACCCGGCGCCGCTGTTCGAGTGGCTGACGAGCATCGTGCCGGCCACCCAGCTGGCCTGGGATTGCGGCTGCGGCAACGGCCAGGCCAGCACAAGCCTGGCGCGCAGCTTCGAGCGCGTGATCGCAACCGATGTGAGCCGGCAGCAACTCGCGTTGGCGGCCGCCGCCGCAAATCTCGAATATCGCTGCGAACCGGCCGAACAATCGACACTGGCCCCACACTCGGTCGATCTGGTTTTTGTCGGGCAAGCGATCCACTGGTTTGATCACGCCCCGTTTTACCAGGAAGTCCGGCGCGTCGCCAGCCCCGGCGCCGCGCTGGTCGCAGTGACCTACAACCTGCTGCAGATTACCCCCGCGCTGGATGCCTTGATCGACCGGCTGTATCACGAAACACTGGACGGCTATTGGCCGCGCGCACGGCGCCACGTGGAAACCGGCTACCGCAACATCCCGTTCCCATTCCCACCCATCGAAGCCCCGGTCATCACCCATCAGGTCGATTGGACCCTGTCGCAACTGCTGGGTTATTTCGACAGCTGGTCGGCGGTGGCCGCGTATCGCCAGCAAACCGGCGCCGATCCGCTGGCCAGCTATCGTGCCGGCTTGCTGTCAGCCTGGGGCGACCCTGCCCAGCGCCACAGGATGCGCTGGCCGCTATCGATCCTGGCCGGCATGGTCACCCCTGGATAGGCATCGACGCTGCTGGTTTGGTGCCGCATACACCGCACATCTCGGCGTTCGATGATTGAAATCGGCGAAGGAAGACATGCGGTATCGCCCGCACGTGCTGGGCGGATGTAGCGCCTCCTGCGCGCGGCAATCGGGGCTGGCAGCACGACTTGGATGCGCGTCAAATGGCAGGGTGAATCCGGAGTTGGCCAGCAAGGAACTTGCCGCAGGAGGTCAAGCGGCTGCGCAACATGCTGCCGCCAGGGCAGCTCGGCACGCTCGCCATAAATCCGAGCACGACTCTGCTGCTCCAAAACTGTCATTTCGGCAGATTTTGGACAACAATCGAGCTTGGGATAGACGACTACCGGGACGTGCGGAGAGTCTTGATTTGATTGGTGCGGCTGGCGGGGATCGAACCCACGACCCTTGGCTTCGGAGGCCAATACTCTATCCACTGAGCTACAGCCGCACGGGAATGCCGAGCAGGCGTGAAGGATAACGGTTTTCGGCAGCCGCGTCCATGCAAAGCGTGGGCTTTCCGTTCCAAATAGCAATCGTTACGTCTATAATCAAAAGTTTGGCGAGATATCGTGCTGCCAGATTACCGGCCCTATTGCCAGCCCCGCGCATCTATCCACCAATTTCTATAATTGCATCGAGGGAATCATGAGTGACGCACATCAGGAAGAACACCAGTCCGGCATCAGAACTCCGAAACAACTGATTGCCGCGGTCATCGCCGGGTTTCTGGTGCCGATCATCTGTATCGCCCTGCTAGTCGAATATGCATCGAACGGACCCAAGGTCGGCGCCGGCTCGGAAGCGCAGACTCCAGCGGCCATCGAGGCGCGCATTCAGCCGGTAGCCGACCAGGGCTACACCTTGAAAGACGCCAATGCGCCGAAACAGCTGCAAACCGGCGAACAGGTGTACAAGGCGACCTGTGTCGCCTGTCACGGCACCGGCGCCGCCGGCGCACCGAAGCTGGGCGACGCCGCCGCTTGGTCGGCGCGGCTCGCGGCCGGCTACGACACCGTGCTGGGCTATGCATTGCACGGCCTGAACGCGATGCCGGCCAAGGGCGGCAATCCCGATCTGGATGATGTGGAAGTCGCGCGCGCGGTGGTCTACATGGCGAACCAGTCCGGTGCCAAATTCAAGGAACCGGAAGTCCCGGCCGCCAAACCAGCCGCACCGGCTGCCAAGGCGCCCGCAGCAGCGCCGGCGGCTGCGGCAGCACCGACCGCCGCTGCGCCGGTCGCAGCCGCCGCACCGGCGGCCAGCGATGTCGGCAAAAAATTGTATGACAGCGCGTGCATGGCCTGCCATACCGCCGGCATCGCCGGCGCACCGAAATTCGGCGACAAGGCAGCCTGGGCAGAGCGGCTCAAGCAGGGTGTCGCAACCCTGGACGAACATGCGATCAAGGGCTTCCAGGGCAAGACTGGCGTGATGCCGCCCAAGGGCGGAGCGCAAGCATCCGATGACGACGTCAAGGCCGCCGTTGCGTACATGATCGCGGCCGTGAAATAAATCGGCAAAGCGCCGCGCCATCGGCGGCATGCCGTGGATGGTTCCGATCAGAGCCGCACCCGCCAGGGTTTGCGGCTTTTTTTATTCTGCCTTGCCACGTGGCGTGCCTGGTCACCGACCATCGATGACCGCGCAAAGGCCAGCCGGCGCACGACACCGGGCCGGGGCCCACCCCCGCCGGCACAGCAAATAGATCAAGCGATGAACCGGTTTAGTGGCGGCCAGGCGCGACACGCCTCTATCCCGCTTGGCTGTTGCGTCGGCATATCGTGCTGAAGAAACCGGTCACCCTCGCTGAGTGCGCAGGGACGTCACAGGGCTGGGCACGCGTGGCGGAAATCTTCCCGGCAGCGCGCTGCAAAAAACCAGCAATGACAGAGTATGTTATTGAACCGGAGCTTATACCAGCGAAAATGGATGGATACTCATGGAGTATCCATCCAAAACCAGATCACCGCCTACGGGGGCCGGCCTGTCGTTCGCCCCACACTCGTGGCTTGCGCCTGCCTACCTTTGCGGCACGCCCTGCGCCGTTGATTGCTGCTCGGCGACGAAAATTTCGACGCGGCGGTTTTTGGCGCGGTTGGCGGCGGTGTCGTTGGCCACTAGCGGTTCATGCGAGCCACGCCCTTCGACTCTGAAGCGGGCGGCAGCGACGCCGCGGCCGCTCAGGTAATCGCGGGTACGGGCGGCGCGATTCAGCGACAACGGATCGTTGACGGCATCGCTGCCGGTGCTGTCGGTGTGGCCGATGATGGTGATCACCGTATACGGATTGTCGGCCAGGGTGGTGGCGAAGCGATCCAGGATCGGACGGAAATTTGGCTGGATATCGGCGCGCCCGGTATCAAACGAAATATCGCTCGGAATATCCAGCTTCAGCCGGTTGTCGGCGGTTTGGCTGACCTGGACGCCGGTGCCTTGAGTGGCCTGCTCCATGGTGCGCTTCTGGTTCTCCATCTTGTTCGACCAGATGTTGCCGACCACCGCGCCGGCGGCGCCGCCCAGCACTGCGCCGGTCGCGGTGCGTCCGCCACCGCCGCCGCCAGTGGCGGCTCCCAGGATGGCGCCCAGACCGGCACCGACGCCGGCACCGGTCGCGGTGCCGCGCTGGGTCGGCGACATGTCGGCACAGCCGCTAATCGCCACCGTGGCGGCCAGCATGGAAAGAATGATTTGCGTACGCATCGAGGGTCCCTGTAGACGTGAAACAGGTTTCGACCATAGCCGGGGCCGGAAAGTTCTCAAATTGCAATATCAATCCAGCACCCGTGCGACGGCGCAGGGCCTGTGCGCAGCGACCGGCTACTTGCGGCCGATGATCACCCCGATCAGCAAGCCGATTCCGGCCGAGATGGCGACCGCGCGCCACGGATTTTCCTGCACGTAATCGTCCGCCGTGGAAGCCAGTTCCTTGCCTGTGTCGACAGCGGCGGACTGCACGTCCTGCGCCTTGGCCAACGCCGTATCGAGCAGGGTCAAGCCCTTGCTGCGCAGGGTTTCGGCCTTTTCGCCAGTGGCGGAAGCGGCTTCGCGGAACAACTCCTGGGCGTCGCGCACGAGCGATTTCATGTCATTGCGGGTGGTTTTCAGATTGGGGGTCAACATCGTACTTTTCTCCTGTAAAAATGCAGGCCGCCTGACGACGGAATAAGGGGCAACACCAGTATTTTAAAGTTCGCAGCGCCGCTCGAAGTGCGTCGGCAGGTTGTTGCCGATCAATCAGGTGGCTCGGGCTTGCGCTAAGGTGGCTGCTCGCGATATTAAACCCAATACCGTTATCGACATCGAAGGAGATCGATATGCTCCGTTACGCCGTCATCTTTTTTATCATCGCCATCATCGCCGGCATTTTCGGTTTTGGCGGCATCGCCGCCGGCGCCACCGAAATCGCCAGGGTCCTGTTCTGGATTTTCGCGGTGATCTTCGTGGTGTCGCTGGTGTTCGGCATGCTCAATAAAAAATAGCGGCAGCGCGCACGCTACATGCCGGGCGTGCAGTCGGCGCAGTGTTCGATGGCGGGCAAGCCATGCGCCAGCTGTTCCTGCAAATCGCGCAGCGCAGTGCGCACGCCTTCCTCGATCACCGGGTGGTAAAACGGCATGCCGCGCATCTGCGCCACCGTCATCCGGCTCTGACAGGCCCAAGCCAGCAGGTGCGCCAGATGTTCGGCGCGCGGCGCGATCATTTCGGCGCCGAGGAAGCGGTCCGAGCCATATTCGCCATACAGCCGCAGCACGCCCTGGTTTTGCAGCATGACGCGGCTGCGGCCCTGGTTTTCAAACGAGACCTGGCCCACCGCGAACTGTTCCGCGCGGCTCTCCTTCAGGCTTTGCCAACTGCTCCCCACGCTGGCGATTTGCGGATCGGAAAAGACGATCGCCAGCGGCTCATGGCGCCGCCCTGGACGGCTGTGCGGATAGGCGCCGGCATTGTCGCCGGCAATGCGGCCCTGATTAGCGGCTTCATGCAGCAATGGCCGCTCGCTGCTGGCATCGCCGGCGATGAAGATGGTGCTGGCGCCGCAGCGCATGGTGGCCGGATCGAACAACGGCACGCCGCGCCGGTCCAGTTCGATGCCGGCCCGTTCAAGACCGAGACCGCCGACGTTGGGCGCGCGCCCGGTGGCGCACAACACGACATCGTAGCGTTCGCTGCGTACGGCGCCGTCGGCATCGCGCGAACTCAACACGACTTCCGCGCCATCGCGCCGCGCCTCGATCACTTCGGCATTCAGCCGCAAGTCCAGCTCCGCGCCAAGGCAGCGCAGCGCGACTTCCTGCACCACCGGGTCGCTCAATTGCGCCAGCCGGCGGCGCCCGAACAAGGCCACCCGCACCCCCAGCCGATGCAGCGCCTGTCCCAACTCCAGGCCGATGATGCCAGTGCCGATCACCGCTACCGACTGCGGCAAGTCGGGCCACTCGAAAATATCATCGCTGGTTTGCGCCAGCGCGCCGATCGCCTTGAACTGCTCCGGCAGCACCGGACTGGAGCCGGTGGCGACCACCACCCGCCCAGCCTGGACGACGGTATGCGCATCGACCTGCAGGCGTTGCGCATCTAGAAAGCGGGCCTGTCCGCGTAGCCGCTCGGCGGGCGGAATTTGCTCGACTCCATCCAGCACGAAGCCGACAAAACGGTCGCGCTCGGCCTGCACGCGCGCCATCACGGCGCGGCCGTCGATGCGCAGCGGCCCGGCGTGCACGCCAAAGCGGGCCGCACCGGCCGCCGTATGCGCCGCCTCGGCCGCGGCGATCAGCAGCTTGCTCGGCATGCAGCCGACCCGGGCGCAGGTGGTGCCGTACACGCCGCCTTCGATCAGCAGCACCCGCTGGCCATGCGAGCGGGCGGCGCGCCAGGCGGTCAGGCCGGCGGTGCCGGCGCCGATCACGGCCACATCCACTTCAAGCGACTTCATGGAACATCCTTTCCGTCGGCATTTGCCGTTCGACTGCGCGCCATGGGCTCTGGCGCCGACACTTCAGGCCGCGCCGTGCCGCAGCCGATACCACAGCAGCCCGATCCATTCATGCAAGGCGTAATGCGAGCGCCGCAGGCCTTCGCCGCCCGGGAAAAAATCGAGCGGGGTCAAGCGCGGGCGACTGAAAAACACCGTCGGCGCCGCCACGACCTGCAGCCCATAGCGGGCAAAAATCGCCTGCGAACGCGGCATGTGCATGGCGTCGGTCACCAGCAGGATGCGGCGGATGCCGTCGTCGTGCAACTGCTGCGCGGCGTAGCGCGCATTTTCGGCGGTATTGTCGGAACCCTGTTCCAGCCAGCGCACCGGCACCGCGAAATCCTCGCGCAAGCTGCGCGCCATCAGCACCGCTTCCGAGTCGGCGGCGCCATCCGGGCTACCACCGGACACCAGCAGCGGCAGCCCGCTGGCGCGCTGCAGATGGGCGGCATAGCGCAGGCGCGCCAGGGTCGGCAAACTGGGGATATCCTGTCCGCCATATTCCGGCGCGGCGCCGATGCGGCCGCCGCCCAGCACCACGATGGCTTGCGCCGCCGGCACGTCGGCCACCGTCAGCGGCGGCGCCAGACGTTCCAGAGGCGCCACCAGCAACAAAGAGCCGGCGTTGGTGCACAACACCAGCAGCAGTGACACGGCGCCGATAATCAGCGCCTGGCCGGCGCGCGGCCGGCGCCGACACAGCAGCAAGCCGAAACCGGCGACCAGCAGCAGATTGAGCGGCGGCAGCAACAGCGTGGCCGCCGCATTGGTCGCCACCCAGCTGGCATTCATGCCGGCCGGCGCGCCTTAGCGGTTAAATTCGCCGCTGGCTTCCGGCTGATAGGTGACGTCGAGCACGCGCAGACGCAGTTCGCGGCCGCCCGGCGCCTGCCAGGAAATCGACTGCCCAACCGACAGTCCGAGCAGCGCGCTGCCGACCGGCGCCAGCACCGAAACCGCATCCGGCACGTCGGTCTGGCCCGGATACACCAGCGACAGCCGGTATTCGGTGCCGGTAGCGTCATCGATGAACTTCACCGAGGAATTCATCGTAATGACATTCGGCGGCACTTCTTCCGGCGCCACAATCGTGGCACGGTCGATTTCGCTTTGCAGCGCATCGATCCCCGGCAAGTTGCGGTACTTGTCGGATTCCAGTAAATGTTCCAGCCGTTCCAGGTCGAAACTCGAAATGATGATGCCGGGGCGGTTATCCATTGGTGTTTCCAATCATGAGCGATGGGCCGATCCCGCGCGGTCGGCGGCGCGTGGTGGGCGGCCAGAGGGGGAATCGGTATTTGGGTGAAATGCGGTCGAACTGACGCATCGAGTCTGCCCTGATGGTAGGCGAGAAACGCAGCGGAAGCAAGCCGGCCGCGCCGGCCCCAGACGCGCGGCGGACAGCAGGCTACTCGTTCGATTGCGCTTCGGCAATGGTGCGCAACTGGAAGCGGCCGTCGTTGTTGAACAGCCAGGTTTCCAGCACCTCGACCTGGCCGTGGCGCAACAGATAGGCGGCCGGCCGCGGGAACGGCGCTGCTTTGCGCAAGGCGGCCAGCGCCGTGTTTTCGGTTACCCGATCGTGGTTCGAGCGCAGGATATTGCTGCCCAGCAGGCGGCCGTTAGCATCCACTTGGTATTTGACCACCACCACCGAGCGCAGCAAGGCTTGCGGGCGGCCGCCAAACACCTGGATCGGGTTGGCCTGCGCGATGCGCTTGGCGAGATCGACTTTGTAGGCGGCCAGCGAACTCGCGCCCGAGGCGCCGCCGGCGGCGTCCTCGACCCGGCTCGCCTCGGTGGCGGGCGGCGGCAACTGCGGGCTATCGAGGGGCACGCTGGAACAAGCGGCAAGAGCGGCAACGGCAAGCAAGAGCGCGATTCTCTGGTGCATAGCGGCAGGTTCCGGATGGCAATGGGGCGATAGTAGCATCCGTCTTGCGCATCCTGCAGCCACAAGATCGCACCTGCTTTTCAGCGCCAGCCAGCCGCACGGCGCTGCCGTCTCGGTTTCAGCCCGCCAGTTCCGCGGCGCGCGCAAGCAGCGCGCGATCCATGCCGCGCGGCCCGATCAGCGACAGGCCGACCGCGCAGCCATTCACCCGCGCCACCGGCATGGCCACTTGCGGCAGGCGCGCCAGGCTGGCGATCGCCAGCAGGCACAGCGCGCGCGTGCGGTCTTCTTCGGCGCTGGGCGAGCCCTTCAACGGCGCCACGAACGAAACGGTCGGGATGCACAGGATGGCGCCCTCCAGCATGCGGTCCAACACGCCGGCAATCCGCTCGCGTTCGAGCGCGGCGGCCGCCGCCGCCTCGGCACTGATCGTCGCCGCCCATTCAAAGCGCTCCCGAATGCCGGGGCCGAATTGCGGCGCGCGGGCAGTGATCCAGGCGCCATGGGTGGCCCATACTTCCCGGCCCTGGATCACGCGGAAGGCTTGCTGCCATTGCAGCAAGCCATCGGCCGCCAGAATGCCATGCGCGACGCTGCCGCAGCGGGCCATGATCGACGGCAGCCTGGCATCGAGGGCGCCGCGCACATCGGGGTTGGCCAGCGCCCAGGCGTCGTCCGCCACCAGCAGCCGGGTCGGCAGCGCAGCGGCGCGGTCAGCCGGCAACAACACGTCGCCGACGCGCGCCAGCATGTCGGCGTCGCGCGTGATCCAGCCTACCGTGTCGTAACTGGGTGCCAGGGCCACCGCGCCCTCGCTGGAGACCGCGCCATGCGTCGGGCGAAAGCCCCAGGCGCCGCAAAAAGTGGCGGGCAATCGGATCGAACCGGCCGTGTCGCCGCCCAATCCGATATCGCACAGGCCGGCCGCCGCCGCCACCGCCGAGCCGCAGGACGAGCCGCCGGGGATGCGCTCGGGCGAAACCGGATTGACCGGCGTGCCGTAATGGTGGTTTTCACCGTTCAGGCTGTACGCCAGTTCATCGGTCAGCGTCTTGCCGACGATATCGGCGCCGGCTGCCAGCAGCAGGTCCACCGCCTTGGCATGGCGGCTTGCCGGCGGATGCGAGGCCAGCCAATCGGGATTGCCGGCGCCAGTGCGATGGCCGGCGATATCGAACATGTCTTTCACGCCCAGGCGCGCGCGCGCCAGCGGCCCGCTGGCCGCGCCCGGGACGTGAAAGACGCCGTCTGGACAGAACGCGCCCCAGGCGTCGTTGGCATCGGCACGAGATTGCATAGTCATGGCATTTTCCTGATTGATGGGAGCGACACTGGCAGGCTAGACACCCAGATGGCGCTGCAGGGTCGCCTTGTCTTGCGCCAGGTCGGCGGCTTGGCCGGAATACACCAGCACCCCGGTTTCCAGAATATGGGCGGTATCGACCAGCGACAGCGCGCTCTTCAGGTTCTGTTCGACCAACAGCACCGACAGGCCCTCGCCGCGCAATACACGCACCGCGTTTTCGACGTGCTGCACCATCACCGGCGCCAGCCCTTCGGTCGGCTCATCCATCAGCAGCAGCTCCGGATTGCTGCGCAGGGCGCGCACGATCGCCAGCATCTGCCGCTCGCCGCCCGACAACTGGTTGCCGCGATGCTTGCGCCGCTCGCCCAGCCGCGGAAACAGCTCGAAGGCGCGCGCGATCGTCCACTCGCTGCGGCCGCCGGTGGCGGCGCGATGCGGGCAGATTTCCAGGTGCTCGACCACCGTCAGCGACGGGAACAGGCGCCGACCCTGCGGCACCAGGCCGATGCCCAGCCGGGCAATCGCATTCGGCGCCAGGCCGACCAGCTCTTGGCCGTGAAAGCGCACCGAACCGGCGCGCACCGTCGGCGGCGCCAAGCCCATCACCGAGCGGATCAGCGTGGTCTTGCCCATGCCGTTGCGGCCCAGCAGGCCGGTCACCGCGCTGGCCGGCACCTGCAGATCGACTCCGCGCAGCACCGTTGCATCGCCGTAATTACTGTGAAGATTATTGATCTCAAGCATGCGCTGCGGTCCCAAAATAAACGGCCTGCACCTGTTCGTTTTCGCGAATCGCGGCAGGGCTGCCTTCGGCCAGCACTTCGCCGTAGTAGAGGCAAGTCACCTGGTCGGCCAGGCCCAGCGCGAGTTCCATGTCGTGCTCGATCAGCAGCACGGTCAGGTCGTCCGGCAATTGCCGGATGATGTCGGCCATCGGCCCGCGTTCGGCCGGCGACAAGCCGGCGGCCGGCTCATCCAGCAGCAGGACGCGCGGGCTGTTGGCCAGCGCGATCGCCAGCTCCAACTGGCGCTGGCGGCCATACGACATGGCGCCGGCGCGGTCACGCCGATGCCCGGCAATGCCGCATTTGGCGAGCAGGGCGCTCAGTTGTTCATCCTCGTCGGCGTTCGGCCGGCCGTCGCCGAACAGCGAATACTTGATCGAGCGCTTGCCACGCAAGGCCAGCAGCACGTTCTCTTCCACCGTCAAGCCGGCCATCACATTGGTGATCTGGTAGGTGCGGCCGAGGCCGCCCAGCGCGCGCCGGGTCGCGGACCAGCGCGACATGTCGGTGCCGAGCATGCGGACGCTGCCGGACGACAAGGCGATCTCGCCCGAGATCAGGCCGAACAGCGTGGTCTTGCCGGCGCCGTTGGGGCCGATCACGACGTGGGTCGAGCCGGCCGCCACCCGCAGCCGCACGTCGTTGACCGCGCGCAGGCCGCCGAAGCTGCGGCCGACGCCATTCAGTTCCAGCGCCCATGGCGGCGCGGCGGCCGAGGTTACGGCACCACTCATTTTTTAACGCCCTGGAACTGGCGGCTGAAGGGCGGCTGCTTCAGATACTCTTCCGGCTTGAACTTGCCGAACTGCGACACGTTCGGATAGGTATCGATGACGGCATTGACCAGCTTGCCATCGGCGCGCTTGGCGACCTTGCGGATGTAGATGGTATAGATCGGGTTGCCGTAGGCATCCATCTTCAAGCCCTTGCCGAGCGGGCTGTCGTCGATGCTGTCCTTCATGATGGTGTCGAGGAAGCGGGCGCGGTCTTCGACCTGGCCGTTCATCTTGGACAGCGCGTGCACGATCCACAGCGCGGCGGTATAGCCCTCGGCGGCGAAGATCGACGGAATCTTCTTGTAGCTCTTTTCGTAGGTTTCGACGAACTTGCGGATCAACGGGTCGTCGCGTCCTTCGGCGTAGTGAGCGCACGACACCAGGCCCTCGGCTTCCGCCGCGCTGAGGTTGCGGATGATCGACTGGTCGGTGGTGTTCTGCGAAGTCACCAGCGGAATCTGCTTCTTGAGGCCGAAGTTGTTCCATTGCTGCAGCAGGCGCGCGGCATCGGCACCGGTCTCGATGGCCAGCACGACGTCCGGCGAGAACGACGGGATCTGCCCCAGGTAGGGGCTGAAGTCCGAGGTATTGAGCGGATGCCACAGTTGTCCGGCCAGCACGCCACCGCCTTCGGTAAAGTTCTGGATGAAGCCGCCGGCCTGCTCATGGCCGAAGGTGTAGTCCTGGCCGATCGTGACCACCCGCTTGTAGCCCTGCTTCAGGCACCAGTCGGCCAGCGGCCGGGTCATCTGGCTGGCGGCGAAACCGGCCACGCGCAACACGTTGGGAATGCGGGTGCGCTGGGTCAAGTCGTCGGCGGCGACCACCGGAATGAAATACGGGGTGCCGGTGCCCTTGACGAATTCGGCGACGGCCAGGCCGGTATTGGCCAGCACGTTGCCGACCAGCATATGGACGTTTTGCTGCTGCACCAGACGGCGCGCCTTCTGCAATGCGGTGTCGGGGCTGGAGGCATCGTCCTCGACCAGAATTTCCACCGGCCGGCCGGCCAGCTTCATGCCGTTTTCCTGCCAGAACATGTTCCAGCCATCGACCAGTTCGCGGCCGGAGGATGCCGCGGTGCCGGTCAACGGTGCCAGCAAGCCGATGCGGATCGGACCGTCAGTCTGGGCAAATACATTCTGCAAGCTGCCCGAAACCAGATACAGCGCACCAGCGCCCGCGGTGGTGAGGAAATTCCGACGATTCATACGTTCTCCATATAATTTTGATTCATTCCAATACTTCGAAAGACCTGCTACTGCTGATTGCTGCGCTTGAGCCAGCGTTGCGACAACAAACGACCCTTGCCCAGTAATCCTTCTGGGGCAAACAACATCGTGAGGATGAACATCAGGCCCAGAATGCTGGCCCAGCGTTCGGTATAGAAACTGATCAGGTTTTGCAGCAGGATCATGACCGCGGCACCGACGAAGCCACCCCACAAGGTGCCGATGCCGCCCAGGATCGCCATCAGCAAGCCTTGGGTCGACTGCGCCAAGGCGACACTGTTCGGACTCACGAAGTTATTCAGGAAGACGCCCAGTACCCCGGCCACGCCGGCGAAAAAGCCGGAGACGGTAAAGGCGATGGTCAGCACCAAGGGCACGTTGTAGCCGAGCGTGCGCATGCGCGTTGCGCTCTCCTTGATGCCGCGCAGTGCCTGGCCGAACGGCGAGCGGACGAAGCGGACGATGGCCAGCATCATCAGCGCGACGGTCGCCAGCACGAAATAGTAGTACACGACCGGGTCCTGGATCGCCTCGGGGCGGACCACGCCACGCATGCCGTTTTCGGCACCGGTCACCGAAGTCCAGCGATAGACGATGCCCCACACCACCATCCCCAGCGCCAGCGTCAGCAGCAGGAAATACACACCCGTGGTCCGCACCGCCAGCGCGCCGAAGATCGCCGCCACCACGGTCGATCCGGCGATTCCGAGCAGGGCCGCGAGCCACGGATCGCCGCCGGCGCTGGTGATGCAGTACGCCACGATGTAGCCAGCGGCACCAAAAATGGCGCCGTGACCAAGCGAGGTGCGGCCGGCAAACCCAGCCAGGATGTCGATCGACACCGCAAACAAGCCGAAAATCAGGATCTCGGTCACCAGCGTTTTCGGGTAGGCCGACAATACATACGGCACCGACAGCAGAAAAATCGCCAATGCCGCTAACAGGATCCACTTCATTGTCTTGCGCATGGCACTCATTCCCTTCCAAACAGGCCGAGCGGCCGGAAAGCCAGCAGGATCGCCATCGGCCCGAAAATGATGAAATAGGACAGTTCGGGAAGCCAGACCTGGCCGAAGGTAGCCAGAAAACCCACCAACAGACTGCCGACGGCGGCCCCGATCAAGCTGCCGCGGCCGCCGATGATCACGATCGCCAGGCCGAACACCAGGATTTCGGAATCGGCGCCCGGATACAGCGTCAGGAACGCGCCGCCCAGCGTGCCCGCGATGCCGGCCAGCGCCGAGCCGAGCATGAAGGTCAGCACGAACAGCTTGCGGATGTCGATGCCCATCGCCTGCACCATTTCCTTGTCGTCGACGCCGGCGCGGATCAGCGCCCCGAGCCGGGTGCGGTTGTAGCCGACCCACAGCAGCGCGAAGATCAGCAGGCCCGAAGCCAGCACCGCCAGCCGGTATTTGGGGTAGTACAGCATCCCGAATTGCGCCGCACCCTGCAGCATTTCCGGCACCGGGATGGTGCGCGCATCGCCGCCCCACAGCACCAGCGCCTGATCATTGAGCAGCATCGCCACGCCCAGTGTCAGCAGCACTTGCTTGAGTTCGGTGTCCTTGACGCGCTCCAGCAACCAGCGGTCGAGGCAGAAACCGAGCACCGCGATGCTGAGCGCGGCGCCGACGATGCCCAGCAAGAAGGAGCCGCTGGCCACGGCGATCGTCATGCCGATGTAGCCGCCGAGCAAATACAGGGCGCCGTGCGCCAGGTTCACCACGCGCAGCAGGCCGAAGATCAGCGTGAAGCCGCTGGCGACGATGAACAGCAGCGCCGAAAACGACAGCGCATTCAGCATCTGCATCAGCACGCCGATCATCAGTCGCCCCCTGCCGCGGTTTGCGCCATGTACCAGTCGAGGATCTGTTCGCCGGTCCAGAACACCACGCCCGGCTGCTGCTTCAGGTAGGCGAATGCCTGTTCGAAATACTTGATCCGGTGCGGCACGCCCGACAGGAACGGATGCACGGCAATGCCCATGATGCGCGGCTGCTCGGCGCCATCCAGGTACAGGCGATCGAAGGTATCCTTGACGCGCTCGAGGAACACGTCGGAACGGTGGTGCTGCACCGCCATCATCGGAATGTCGTTCAGTTCGAGCGTGTAAGGCATGGCCACCATTTCGCCGCTGGTGGTCTGGAAGCGCATCGGCTGGTCGTCGATCGCCCAGTCGCCGATGTAGCGGATGCCGGCCGCCGCCAGGTGATCGACGGTATCGAAGGTCTGCGTCAGTCCCGGGCCGAGCCAGCCGACCGGGCGCTTGCCAGTGAAGCGCTCGATGGTGTCGAGCGCCTGCGCGATCATCTGCGGCTGGTCCGCCACCTGATGGGTCGGCATCTGGATATGGCCGTGCCCCATGAATTCCCAGCCGGCATCGCGCGCGGCGCCGGCCACCACCGGGTAGGTTTCGCAGACGCGGCCATTGATCGACAGCGTGGCACGGATTCCGAGCTGGTCCAGCGCCGCCTTCAGGCGCCAGAAGCCGACCCGCATCCCGTATTCGTGCCAGCCCCAGTTGGCGATATCGGGCGATACCGGCGCCCCGGTCGGCGCCGGCAGGACCTGGCGCGCCATCGGCCGCCGGATATCCCAATCCTCGACGTTGATCACCGGCCAGACCACGACGCGCGCGTCGCCGGGCAGCTTCAGCTTGGGCCGATCGGCAATGGAAGAATATTCAAGTCGCTGTTGCGGAGTACAGCCAGCTTCTGTCAGAATGTTCATATAGTGGAATCGTTGTGGTAAATATTAGCTCTATTCATCATAGGATTTAGGAATTACCTGCGTCAATACTATTCAATATAGTTTCACTATTTGGACAAACAATAACCATGAACAAGCACATCATGGAAACGCCGGCCGCCTCTCCCGGCGCGCAAACCATCCGGCGCGCCATTCGCGCGCTCAAGCTGGTGGCGGCGCAACCCGCGGCCGGCATCCGCCTGGTCGATTTCGCCGCCCAAATGGAACTGGAGCGCCCTACCGCACATCGCCTGCTCAAGGCCTTGACCGCCGAAGGGATGCTGACCCAGCACCCGGATTCGCGCCGCTACAGCCTCGGTTCGCTGGTGTTTGAGCTGGGCCTCGCCGCTGCCCATCAGTTCAACCTGCGGGATATTTGCCAGCCTGTGCTGAGCATGCTGGCGGAGCAGACCGGCGATACCTCGTTCCTGTTCGTGCGCAGTGGCGACGATGCAATCTGCATTGCCCGCACGCAGGGGGCCTACCCGATTCAAACCCCGGCGGTGCCGGTCGGTGCCCGCCAGCCGCTCGGCGTCAATGCCGGCGGCCTGGCATTGCTGAGTGCGTTGCCCAGGCGCGAAGTGGAAGAGATCATGGAGGCGGTGGCGCCGCGCCTCAGTATTTACGGCAATCTCGATGCGGAGCAAATGTTCGAGCACTGGACGCGCGCCCGGCAGGCCGGCTATGCCCTGATCGGGAATCGGGCGGTGCCGGGCGTGACGGCGATCGGGCTGCCTGTCATGAGCGAAAACGGCTTGCCGATCGCGGCCATCACGATCGCGGCGATCAGTTCCCGCATGACGGAGGCGCGGGTGGCCGAGATTCTGCCGCTGCTGAAAAATGCGGCGCAAGAGATGGCCCGCCTGTTGCGTCAATAAACAGCCTGGCGCGGCGGCGGGCGCCCGACGTCCTGGCGCTATCCGTCAATCACAGCCGCGCCGCCAGTTCCGCCCCTTCCCGGATCGCGCGCTTGGCGTCCAGTTCGGCCGCCAGCTTGGCCCCGCCGATCAGGTGGAATTGCGGGCCGGATGATGCGCCATCCGAACCCGCCGCCGGCATCAGTTCCGTCAACGAATCCTGGCCGGCGCAGACGATCACGTGGTCGACGTCCAGCACGCGTTCCTTGCCGTCGTGCGTAATATGCAGTCCGGCATCGTCGATGCGGCGGTATTCGACGCCGGCCAGCATCTGCACGCCATGGCGCTGCAAAGTGGCGCGATGCACCCAGCCGCTGGTCTTGCCAAGGTCGGCACCCAGCTTCGTGGTCTTACGCTGCAATAGGGTGATTTGCCGCAGCGGCGTTTGCGCCGCCGGCGGGCGCAGGCCGCCGGCGCCGGCTTCGCGCGCTTCCAGGTCGACGCCCCATTCGCCCAGCCAGTGCGCCAGCGGCACCGGCAACGGCACGCGCGGGTCGTGCAGCAAGTATTCGCCGACGTCGAAGCCGATGCCGCCGGCGCCGATGATGGCGACGCGCC
>DATJCV010000355.1:0-1749 GCA_035497775.1 Burkholderiaceae bacterium
CTTGAAATTTTTCATCCTGTTGCTGTAAGGGCACACGTAAAATACGCCCTCGGTCCTTGTCTGGTGCATCCTTGTTCCGATAGAAAAATAATCATAACCCTTTTTGAAAACATGCTCTTGATGCATGGTAAGTGGTAAGCATGCATCAAGAGCATGTTTTCAAAAAGGGTTATGATTATTTTTCTATCGGAACAAGGATGCGCCAGACAAGGACCGAGGGCGTATTTTACGTGTGCCCTTACAGCAACAGGATGAAAAATTTCAAGATGGCACTACCGCAATCCATGCCATCGTCACACATCAATTCCAGCCGCACAAGGAAACTCCATGACCACCCAACAAACGTTTGCCCCATTCAGCTTCAGCACCGTCCCACACATCGTCTGCGAGCCGGGAGCGAGTCGGCAACTGGGCTCGCAGATCGGGCAACATTTCCCCACTGCCAGACGCGCCCTGATCGTTACCGATGCCGGCTTCCTGCAAACCGGCTTGATCGAACCCATCATCGCCAACCTGCGCGAAGCCAGGCTGGCAGTTGAAGTATTTTCGGAGGTCCTGGCCGATCCACCCGAAGCAATCGTGCTACACGCTGCCGACGCGGCGCGCCGGGCTGGCATCGATCTGGTGATCGGCATTGGCGGCGGCAGTTCGATGGATGTTGCCAAGCTGATCGCCGTGCTGGCCGGTGGCGCTCAAGAACTGAAAACGATGTATGGCATCGGCAACGTCCAGGAGCGTAACTTGCCATTGGTGCAAGTACCCACGACCGCAGGAACCGGCTCGGAAGTCACGCCGATCTCGATCGTCACCACGGGCGCGACGACCAAGATGGGGGTTGTCTCGCCGCATCTGTTCGCCGATCTGGCGATACTGGACGCCGAACTGACGCTGGGCCTGCCGGCGCGCGTGACCGCTGCCACCGGCATCGACGCCATGGTCCATGCGATCGAGGCGTACACTACCCGCCACAAGAAAAATCCCTTGTCCGACATGCTGGCGCGCCAAGCCTTGACCCTGCTGTCGGCCAACTTGGTGAATGCTTGCCGCGACGGCCGCAATCTGGCCGCGCGCCAAGCCATGCTGCTGGGCGCAATGCTGGCCGGCCAAGCTTTCGCCAATGCACCGTGCGCCGCGGTACACGCGCTGGCTTACCCGATTGGCGGCATCTTCCACGTGCCGCATGGTCTGTCGAATTCCTTGGTGTTGCCGCACGTGCTGCGCGTCAATGCCTCGCATGCGGCACCGATGTATGCCGAACTGGCGAAAATCGTGGCGCCGGCGGCGCAGGGCAGCGACGAGGCGCGCACCCAGGCGCTGATTAGCAGTATGGAGCAGCTGGCACTGGAAGTCGGCATCGAAACCCGGCTGCACCAAGTCGGCATCGCCGAGACAGATCTCGACCGCTTGGCCGACGACGCCATGCTGCAAACCCGGCTCCTGACCAACAATCCGCGCGAACTGACGCGTACCGACGTCCGTGGGATTTACGCCGCGGCGCTATAAGACAGACGGCATCGCCTCGCCCATCCCGGTCGTCCGCATCGCCTTTGTGATAACCAGGAGTATGCGGCAATACCTGTTATTTCATATGCGGCTACAGGCTGTGCTGTATGGAGTATATAAAACCGGTGGTTCAGCTACGGCATAACGACTGGATCAGCGCCGCATGCTGCGGATACACGGCGGCCAGCGTCGCGGCCCGCGCCAGTTCGAAGTCGGCGAAATCGAAACCCGGCGCCACCGTGCAGC
>DATJCV010000356.1:0-1685 GCA_035497775.1 Burkholderiaceae bacterium
GCGTCCCGAAACCGTGAAATCGCAGCAAAAGCACAGCGACGCCCAGCAGCGCTTCACCTTGAAGGGCAGCGGCACGGTGCTGGCGGCGGGCCGCGCGATCGGCCAGAAGATCGGCGCCGGCCCGGTGCGCGTGATCCACGACCCGAGCGAGATGGAGCGGGTGCAGCCGGGCGACGTGCTGGTGGCCGACATGACCGACCCCAACTGGGAGCCGGTGATGAAGCGCGCCTCGGCGATCGTCACCAACCGCGGCGGCCGCACCTGCCACGCGGCGATCATCGCGCGCGAGCTGGGCGTGCCGGCGGTGGTCGGCTGCGGCAATGCCAGCGACGTGCTGAAGGACGGCACGCTGGTCACGGTGTCCTGCGCCGAAGGCGACGAGGGCAAGATCTACGACGGCTTGCTGGAAACCGAAGTCAGCGAAGTGCGGCGCGGCGAGATGCCGGAGCTGCCGCTGAAGATCATGATGAACGTCGGCAATCCGCAGCTGGCCTTCGATTTCCAGTCGATCCCGAACCACGGCGTCGGCCTGGCGCGGCTCGAATTCATCATCAACAACAACATCGGTGTCCATCCGAAGGCGATCCTGGAGTACCCGAACATCGACCCCGATCTGAAGAAGGCGGTGGAATCGGTGGCGCGCGGGCATGCCTCGCCGAAGGCGTTCTACGTCGACAAGCTGGCGGAAGGGATAGCCACCATTGCCGCGGCTTTCTGGCCGAAGCCGGTGATCGTGCGCCTGTCCGACTTCAAGTCGAACGAATACAAGAAGCTGATCGGCGGTTCGCGCTACGAGCCGGATGAGGAAAACCCGATGCTGGGCTTCCGCGGCGCCGCGCGCTACCTGGCCGAGGATTTTGCCGAAGCGTTCGAGATGGAATGCACCGCGATGAAGCGGGTGCGCAACGACATGGGCTTGACCAACGTCGAAATCATGGTGCCCTTCGTGCGCACCTTGGGCCAGGCGGAAAAGGTGGTCAACCTGCTCGGCAAGAACGGCTTGAAGCGCGGCGAAAACGGCTTGCGTTTGATCATGATGTGCGAGGTGCCGTCCAACGCGATCCTGGCCGAACAGTTCCTCGAGCATTTCGACGGCTTTTCGATCGGCTCCAACGACCTGACGCAATTGACGCTTGGTCTCGACCGCGATTCCGGCATGGCGCTGCTGGCGGCCGATTTCGACGAGCGCGATCCGGCGGTGCGCGCCTTGCTGTCGCAGGCGATTGCCGCCTGCCGCAAGCAGGGCAAGTACATCGGCATCTGCGGCCAAGGGCCGTCGGATCACCCGGACTTCGCCGAGTGGTTGATGCAGGAAGGGATTGCCTCGATTTCGCTGAATCCGGATACGGTGGTCGATACCTGGCAAAAACTGGGGGCGGTGAAGTAGGCGCGCTCGATTGATCGGCTCCGGCGATGCCTCACCGCAAACCCGGGGCCGAAGAAAAAGAGGGAGTATGTTGCAAAACATGCCATTTTCTATGCAGGAATACGCTACTTGTTGGGGAGTATATGAGCCGCATGGAGCGACCTGCCGCCATGCCGGGCGGATTCGGCCGGCATCCTGGTTGACGTAGCCGGATTCTCGGTTAGACTGGCCCCTGTATTTCCCAATACAAACAAAAACAGCAGCATGGTTGGTGTTTGAACCCTCGTCGCCCCCGGGCACACGAGGGTTTTGTTTTTGT
>DATJCV010000357.1:0-3442 GCA_035497775.1 Burkholderiaceae bacterium
GCCAGCACGCAGACGATGAAGATGGCGCCGATCACCATCGTCACCGATTGGCCGATTTGCCGGAACCAGTCGATGCTGGTGGCGCTGGCCAGGAAATCGCCGACATTGCCGAGCCGGTTTTCCAGCGCGATGATGATGATCGCGCCGACGATCGGGCCGGCCAGCGTGCCCATGCCGCCGACCAGCGTCATCAGCACCACCATCCCCGACATCGCCCAATGGACATCGGTCAGCGTGGCAAACCCCAGCACCAGGGTCTTGGTGGCGCCGGCCAGCCCGGACAGCGCCGCCGACAAGACGAACGCCAGCAGCTTGTAGCGGTCGACGTGGTAGCCGAGCGAAATTGCGCGCGGCTCGTTTTCCTTGATCGCCTTTAACACCTGGCCGAACGGCGAATGCACGGTGCGCACGATCAGCGCAAAGCCGGCCACGCAAATCGCCAGCACCAGGTAATACAGCGTCAAGTCGTGGCCGAGGTCGACGACGCCGAACAGGCGCCCGCGCGGCACCCCTTGCAAGCCATCCTCGCCGCCGGTGAACGGCGCCTGCAGCGCGACGAAATACAGCATTTGCGCCAGCGCCAGCGTGATCATCGTGAAATAGATGCCCTGGCGGCGGATCGCCAACAGCCCCATGCCGAGCCCGATCAGCGCCCCCAGCGCGGTGCCGGCGAGCAAGCCCAGCTCGGTCGGCCAGCCCAGCGTCGCCAGCGTGTAGCCGGCGAGATACGCGGCCCAGCCGAAGAACGCCGCATGGCCGAACGACAGCAAGCCGGTGTAGCCGATCAACAGGTTGAAGGCGCAGGCAAACAGCGCAAAGCACAACAACTTCATCAGGAATACCGGGTACAGCACCAGCGGCGCCGCCAGTGCCAGTACCAGCGCAATGCCATAACCGACTTTCTTGTTCATCTACTGCTCCGATCCACTTGAATAACCCATGCCCGCCGCACGCGGCGCGCCATCCTATTTTTCCTTGCCGAACAAGCCGGCCGGCCGCACCATCAGCACGATCGCCATGATCACGAACACCACGGTGGACGAGGCTTCCGGATAAAACACCCGGGTCAAGCCCTCGATCACGCCCAGCCCCAGGCCGGTGACGATCGAGCCCATGATCGAGCCCATGCCGCCGATCACCACCACCGCGAACACGACGATGATCAAATTCGACCCCATCAACGGCGAGACCTGGGTGATCGGCGCCGCCAACACGCCGGCAAACGCCGCCAGCGCGACGCCGAAGCCGAAGGTCAAAGTCACCATCAGCGGCACGTTGATGCCGAACGCTTCGACCAGCTTCGGGTTTTCGGTGCCGGCGCGCAGATAGGCGCCCAGCCGCGTCTTTTCGATCACGAACCAGCTGGTGAAGCACACCAGCAGCGACGCCAGCACCACCCAGGCGCGGTAGTTCGGCAGAATCATGAAGCCGAGGTTGGTGGCGCCCGAGAGCGCGGCCGGCGCCGCGTACGGCTGGCCGGAGACGCCATAGAACGAGCGGAACAGCCCTTCCAGCAACAGCGTGATGCCGAACGTCAGCAGCAAGCCGTACAGGTGGTCCAGCTGGTACAGCCAGCGCAGCATGGTGCGCTCGATGACGATGCCGAACAGGCCGACCACCAGCGGCCCGACCACCAGCATCACCCAGTAATTCAAGCCGAAATAAGTCAACCCGATCCAGGCGGCGAAGGCGCCCATCATGTACAGCGCGCCATGCGCGAAGTTGATCACGTTCAACAGGCCGAAGATCACCGCCAGCCCCAGCGACAGCATCGCATAGAACGAGCCGTTGACCAGGCCCAGCAGCAACTGGCCCAACATCGCTTGCAGCGGTATGCCGAATATTTCCATGGCGATAGAAAGAAAAAATCACCCGCGACAGGTGAGGGAGCAGAAAAAAAGCGGCGCGCCAGGCTCGTGCTGCGAACCTGGCGCGCCGCCCGGGCTAGCTTACTTCCAGAGCGCGCATTTCGATTCGGCTTTGGTGGTAAACGCCTGGTCGCCCGGTATCACTTGCGCCACCTTCAGGTAATCCCATGGCGTCTTCGATTCGGCCGGGGTCTTTACCTGCATCAGGTACATGTCATGCACCATGCGGCCGTCCGGACGCACAGAGCCGTTTTTCACGTACATGTCGTTGAACTTGGTCGCGCGCAGCTTGGCCATGACCTTGTCGGCGTCGTCACTGCCGACCGCCTTCACCGCCTGCAGGTATTGATAGGCTACCGAGTAGTCGGCTGCCTGCAGGCTGGACGGCATGCGCTTCATCTTTTCAAAGAAGCGCTTGGCCCACTTGCGCGACTCCGGACTTTGATCCCAGTACCAGCTGTCGGTCAGGTACATGTTTTGCGTCAGCGGCAGGCCGAGCGAATGGATGTCGTTGATGAACATCAGCAAGCCCGCCATTTTCATGGTCTTGGTGATGCCGAACTCGTTGGCCGCCTTGATCGAATTGATGGTGTCGCCGCCGGCATTGGCCAGCCCCAGGATCTGCGCCTTCGACGCCTGTGCCTGCAACAGGAACGAAGAGAAGTCAGACGCGGAAAGCGGGTGCTTGACCGAACCCAGGACGGTGCCGCCAGCTGCCTTGACTACCTTTGCCGTGTCGCTTTCCAGCGAAGCGCCAAAGGCATAGTCTGCTGTCAGGAAGAACCAGCTCTTGCCGCCCTGTTTGACCACGGCCGAACCGGTGCCCTTGGCCAAGGCCACCGTGTCGTAGGCATAGTGCATCGTGTACGGCGAGCATTCTTCATTGGTCAGGCGGGCACTGCCGGGACCGATTGCCAGATAGGGTTTTTTCTTCTCTGCCATTACCTTGGCAGTGGCCAGAGCGGTCGCCGAGTTGGTGCCACCGATGATCATGTCCACGCCCTGCTGATCGATCCATTCGCGCGCCTTGGAAGCGGCGATATCGGCCTTGTTCTGATGATCGACCGTCAGCAGTTCGATTTTCTTGCCGTTGATGGCACCGCCCATGTCGGCAATCGCCATCTTGATCGCTTCGGCGCCGCCCGGACCATCGATGTCCGAATACAGGCCCGACATGTCGCTGATGAAGCCGATCTTGATCGTGTCGTCCGAGATTTGCGCCGATGCGGATGCGCCGATGCCCAGAGCAAGTGCGACGGACACGGCGAACGTGATGGTTTTCAACTTCATTGTCTTCTCCTTTGTTTTATTACAAGAACAGCGCCTGATATCAGGCCAGACGAACCCTAAACCCCCAGCAATTGATTGAGTACCGGCATCCTCGCCTCGAGTTCGAACGAGTCAAACGCTAGTGCCACCTGGCCATGCTCAATCACATAGAAGCGGTCGGCCAGCGGCGCGGCGAAGCGGAAATTCTGTTCCACCATGACGATCGTGTAGCCGTTCGCCTTCAGGGTCGTGATCATCCGCGCCAACGCTTGCACGATCACCGGCGCCAAGCCTTCGGAGATTTC
>DATJCV010000358.1:0-6873 GCA_035497775.1 Burkholderiaceae bacterium
CTATTTTCATGCTTTTTCGCAAACGGTATTTGAACCGACGACATAAGGTGACAACGCATTTCCTTTGGTCAAGGAACGAAATCCGGATGTTGCCAACTAAGACAGTTGCAAGCATGCATACAGGAACCACCATGACAACAAAAACCATCTGGCGCTTCGCGCCACAAGTTACTTCGGCGCTGCGCTGGCGTTGCGCCGCAGGCACGCTGACCTTATGCGCGGCGCTGTGTTCCGCCGGCGCCTTTGCCTTCAACTTTGCCGACCTCACGCAACGTGCGCAACAACTGGCGCAAACGCCCTACAAGAAGCCTTCCAGCAATTTGCCGAAGACCATCGAGAGCCTGAGCTACGACCAGTATCGCGACATCCGTTTCAATCGGGAGAAATCGCTGTGGCGCAACGCCAAGCTGCCATTCGAAGCGGCATTTTTCCATCAAGGATTGTTTTACGATCATCCGGTCAAAATCAACGAGATTGTTGGAACGAGCGTGCGCGAAATCAAGTTCGACCCCGCCGCGTTCAACTACGGTAAAAACGATATCGACCCGAAACAGCTGCAGCAACTCGGCTTCGCCGGCTTTCGAGTGCACTATCCGTTGAATACGCAGAAATACAAGGACGAGGTGTTGGTGTTTCTCGGCGCCAGCTATTTTCGTGCGCTCGGCAAGGGTCAGCTGTATGGCATCTCGGCACGCGGCTTGGCGGTGGACACGGCGCTCAACTCAGGCGAGGAGTTTCCGCAGTTCACCGAGTTCTGGCTGCAGCGGCCGCAAGCACACAGCAAGGAACTGACCATCTACGCCCTGCTCGATTCGCGCCGCGTCAGCGGCGCCTACCGCTTCGTGCTGAAGCCGGGCGAAACCACCGCGATCGAGGTCACGACGCAGCTGTACCTGCGCGAAAATGTCACCATCCTCGGCATTGCCCCGCTCACCAGCATGTATTTCTTTGGCGAAAACCAGCGCGCGCCGGTCGAGGATTACCGGCCGGAGGTACACGATTCCGACGGCCTGTCGGTACGCTCGGGAACCGACGAATGGATCTGGCGGCCGCTGGTCAACCCGAAACGCTTGCTGGTGACGTCGTATGCGCTGACCAACCCGCAAGGCTTCGGCATCATGCAGCGCGACCGCGCCTTCACCAGCTACCAGGATCTGGAAGCGCGCTACGAAAAGCGGCCCAGCGTCTGGATCGAACCGATCGGCAACTGGGGTGCTGGCCGGGTCGAGTTGGTGCAGTTGCCCACCCCGGACGAAACCAACGACAACGCAGTCGCCTTCTGGGTGCCGGAAGTCATGCCGGCGCCAGGCACGCCATATCAGATTGCCTACCGCATGCTGTGGCAAAAGGACAGCGAAGCACGGCCGCCGCTGTCATGGGTCACCCAGACCCGGCGCGGCCACGGCTATTTACGCAAGGTCGACGACAGCCTGGCACTGGTGGTCGATTTCGAAGGGCCGGCGCTGGCCAAACTGACGCCGGATACGGAACTGGAGGCGGTCGTCAGCAGCGACCCCAACGGCAAGCTGATGGAAACCAACGCCTACCGCAACGAAGTCACCGGCGGCTGGCGCATGACCGTGCGGCTGCGCCGCAACGACGAGACCAAGCCAGTCGAACTGCGCGGCTATCTGCGCAACGGCAACGATACCTTGTCCGAAACCTGGAGCTACATATTACCGCCCAACTAGACATGCTGGTTCCCGGCGACGCCGAAGCGTCGGCGCTCGCGCCCCCCTGCGCCACCTATCTGCAACGCCTGCCACTGAGCGCAGCACAGCGGCAAGACTTGGCCGTGGATTCATGTGGCGCCAGTCCGCAACAGGCAATGCGCGCACTCCACCAGGCGCTGGCCGGGGCACCGGCGGACAGCGACAACCCGGCATATGCCTCGCTAGCCAGCCGCCTACGGCTAGGCCGCAAACCGACCAGCGCCAGCGACGACACCAGCCGCGGCCGCATCGCCACCGCGCCACCGCCCAACCGCATTTCGATGGTGCCGCAACCATGGGGGCGCCTGAATCCGCTCAGCCGCTGGTGGCGCGCGCTGCGCGGGCACCGCGATCATCGGGCACTGGAGGTGCGCAGCGGACCGCCGCAGGCGGATGCGCCCGACCCACGCGGTGCCTGGCAGCGCAGCGGCGGCTGGCGGCGGCTGAGCCTGCTGTGCCTGATGTTCGGGCAAACCGCGCTGGCGACCTATTTCATGAGTGCGGTCCTGCCGTACCATGGCAGCCGGCCGATGGAAATGGTGACACTGGCGCTATTCGCCATCCTGTTCTGCTGGGTCTCGGCCGGTTTCTGGACTGCGATGGCCGGCTTCCTGGTCCTGCTGCGCGGCCACGACCGCTACATGATTTCGGCCAGTGCCGCCGGCGACGCACCGATTCCTGCCGCTGCCCGTACCGCGCTCGTGATGCCGATCTGCAATGAGGACGTGGCACGCGTCTTTGCCGGGCTGCGCGCCACCTACGAGTCGGTGCAGCGCAGCGGCGCTCTGCCGCATTTCGACTTCTTCGTGCTGAGCGACAGCAACCAGCCCGATCTGTGCGTGGCCGAACTGGCGGCCTGGAACCAGTTGTGCGAGGCGGTCGGCGGCGGCGGCCGCATTTTCTATCGACGTCGGCTGCGGCGGGTCAAGCGCAAGAGCGGCAACATCGACAACTTCTGCCGCCGCTGGGGCCGCAACTATCGCTACATGATCGTGCTGGACGCCGACAGCGTGATGAGCGGCGACTGCCTGGCACAGCTGGTGCGGCTGATGGAAGCCAACCCGGGCGCCGGCATCATCCAGACCGCGCCGCGCGCCTCCGGCCGCGACACGCTGTATGCGCGCATCCAGCAATTTTCGACCCGCATCTACGGCCCGCTGTTTACCGCCGGCCTGCACTACTGGCAACTCGGCGAATCACACTACTGGGGCCACAACGCCATCATCCGCATGGCGCCGTTCATTCGCCATTGCGCGCTGGCACCGCTGCCCGGACGCGGCGCGCTGGCGGGCGATATCCTGTCGCACGATTTCGTCGAGGCGGCGCTGATGCGGCGCGCCGGCTGGGCGGTCTGGATTGCTTACGACCTGGATGGCAGCTATGAGGAAATGCCGCCCAACCTGCTGGACGAACTGAAGCGCGACCGCCGCTGGTGCCACGGCAATCTGATGAATTTCCGACTGTTCCTGGCACACGGCATGCATCCGGTGCATCGCGCGGTGTTCGCCACCGGCGTCATGGCCTACCTGTCGGCACCGTTATGGTTCCTGTTCCTGGCGCTGTCGACCGGCATGCTGGCCTCGCACACGCTGTCGGTGCCGCAGTACTTCACCGAGCCGTTCCAGCTGTTTCCGATCTGGCCGGAATGGCATCCGGAAAAAGCGCTGGCGCTGTTTACAGCCACCGCCACGCTGTTGTTCCTGCCAAAATTCCTGAGCGTATTTCTGATCTATGTGCAAGGCGCGCGCCGCTTCGGCGGCGCCGTGCGCGTCACGCTCGGCATGCTGCTGGAACTGCTGTTCTCGGTGCTACTGGCACCGGTACGCATGCTGTTTCACACGCGCTTCGTGACCGCGGCATTTCTCGGCTGGACGTTACGCTGGAAATCGCCGCCGCGCGACGACGCCGAAACCAGCTGGGGCGAAGCCTTGCGCAAGCATGGCGGCCATACCCTGTTGGGACTGCTCTGGGGCGGCGGCGTATTCTGGCTCAACCCGTCGTTCCTGTGGTGGCTGCTGCCGATCGTCGGCGCCCTGGTGCTGTCGATACCACTCTCCGTATTTTCCAGCCGCGTGTCGCTCGGGCGCCGCTTGCGCCGGCTGCAACTGTTCCTGATTCCGGAAGAGATGGATCCGCCAGCGGAGCTGCGCGCCACCAGCGCCTATCTGGCAGCGACAGCGACCATGCCCGGTTTTGCGCAGGCCGTGGCCGACCCGCTGCTGAATGCGCTGGTGTGCGCCTGCGCCAGCGCCCGTCCGGGCTTGCCGGCCGCGACCCGCGCCCAACACGCCGCGCTGGCACGGATTGCGCTGGAGCATGGCCCCAACGCGCTGACGGCGCCGCAGACGAATCTGCTGCTGCAGGATCCGCTGGCGCTGTCACAACTGCATTTCGATGTCTGGTGCGCACCGCAGGCGCATCCGCAATGGCAAGCGCTGACCGCCGCCGGCGAGCCGGCGCCAGACCCGCTTACTGCATGATGCGATAGCACGGCGTGTAAGCGCTGCCGGGCAATTTCATACGCCCTTGCTCGACGAAAGCGCGCAGCAGCGCATCCATCGATTTCATGATGGCGCGCTCGCCGTGCAGTTCAAACGGCCCGAATTGCTCGATCGCGCGAATGCCCTGTTCCTTGACGTTGCCGGACACGACGCCGGAAAACGCGCGCCGCAGATTGGCCGCCAGCACATGCGGCGCCTGATCCCGGTGCAGCTTCAGGTCGCGCATGTTGGCATGCGTCGGCGCGAACGGCTGTTGCAGCTCGTGGTCGATCTTCAGCAACCAATTGAAATAATAGGCGTCGCCGCGCTCCTTGCGAAAGGCGCGCACGCGCTTGATCCCGGTTTCCACTTCACGCGCCACCTGCGCCGGATCGTTGATGATGATCCGGTAATGACGGCGGGCATCGTCGCCCAGCGTATCGGCCACGAACTGGTCGATTTGATGGAAATAATCCGCGGCTGAAGCCGGGCCGGTGAAAATCAGCGGAAACGGCAGCTCGCCATTGTCCGGATGCAACAGGATGCCGAGGATATACAGAATTTCTTCAGCCGTGCCGGCGCCGCCGGGGAACACGACGATGCCGTGGCCGAGGCGCACAAACGCCTCCAGCCGCTTTTCGATATCCGGCAGGATCACCAGGTCATTGACGATCGGGTTGGGCGCTTCGGCGGCAATGATGCCCGGCTCGGAAATGCCGAGATAGCGGCCGCCGGGCAGGCGCTGCTTGGCATGGCCGATGGTGGCGCCCTTCATCGGCCCTTTCATCGCGCCCGGGCCGCAGCCGGTGCAAATGTCCATGGCGCGCAGACCGAGCTGGTAGCCGACCTCCTTCGTGTAGCGATATTCATGATCCGGAATCGAATGCCCGCCCCAGCACACCACCAGGTTCGGACTGATTTGCGGATGCAGCAGATTGGCATTGCGCAGGATGTGAAAGACCGAATTGGTCAGGCCGATCGAGGTAGCGAGATCGAATTTCGGATTGCGCCTGATTTCCGAGCTGGCATAGATGACGTCGCGCAGCACCGAAAACAGATGCTCTTGAATGCCCTTGATCATCTTGCCGTCGACAAAAGCGCTGGCCGGTGCGTTGCGCACTTCCAGCTTGATGCCGCGTTCGCGCTGGATCACGCTGATCGAAAAATCCGGGTGGCGTTCCAGCAATTGTTTGCCGTCGTCGACCCGGTTGTCGCAATTCAGCACCGCCAACGAACAATTGCGAAACAGGCGGTACAGGCCGCCCTGGCTGGTGTCGCGCAACTGGTGAACTTCGGTACGGGACAGGACATCCATCCTGCCTTCCGGGGCGATTTGGGTATCGACGACAGCGTAATCCATGAATTTCCGATTTGAGAGAGGATGAAGTGACATTGGCCTGCCCGCCGGGGCAGCCTTTACCTTGATTCTATTTTACCGAGGCCGGCGCATGCCGCTTGCGCATCGCCCGGCGGGCGCAGCACGGCGGCGCCGGAGAAAATATCTGGCGAATCCTGCTATTTCCCAGCGCATATAGGAGTATCGTCCATTCTCTTACCTTTTACGCCCGATATTTAAACATATGCAAGGGAGTATATTTCCCCTATGCAATGAAGTGCAACCAATGGCTGTTTTGCAGGCGGCTTCAGCGGTCGTCGGCACCGCGCTACCGGCGCCGGCTCCGCGCCCGGCCGCCAGAGACGGCATAATGTCGAACATTTGCAATCGAGACCTTCGCCGGATCGGCGCCGCCTGGCGCAGGAATCCATCGAAGGTCAAGGAAAGGTTTCACAATGCACGACAAGGAATTCTCCGAAGGCGACTGGCATCGCTTCCTGCTCAGCGTCGGCGAAAACCCGGACCGCACCGGTTTGCGTGAGACGCCGCAGCGCCTGGTCAAGGCGTGGAAGCACTGGACCTCCGGCTACGGCCAGGACCCGGCCGAAGTGCTGAAGGTATTCGAGGACGGCGCCGAACAATACAACGAGTTGATCGTCGTGCGCGGCATCCCGGTCTACAGCCATTGCGAGCATCACCTGGCGCCGTTTTTCGGCATGGCCACGATCGGCTATACGCCGAACGGCAAGATCGTCGGACTATCCAAGCTGACCCGGCTGGTGGACTGCTTCGCCAAGCGCCTGCAGGTGCAGGAGCGGCTGACGATCCAGATTGCCGAAGCCCTGATGACCCATATGCAGCCGCTCTCGGTTGGCGTCGTGATCCGCTGCCGCCACATGTGCATGGAAAGCCGCGGCATCCGCACGCCAGGCCAAGAAACCATCACCTCGGCGATGCTGGGGGAATTGCAGACCAACCTGGCGCTGCGCACCGAGTTCCTGGCGCTGGCGCGGGAAAAGGATTGAAGACGACGCTGCCTGCGATTCTGGGCAGTGGAATGAAAGCAAGGCCAGAGTCATTTTCGCGGTAAGGCCGCGAAAAAACACTGACCCCGTTTTAACTTCATCGGCGCCTTGCAACGACCGCCGGCAGCTTTTACAAGAACCGATCCAGCAGCTTGCGGCTGCCCTTGTCCAGCGCCCCGACATCGCGAATCAGAAACTGAATCCCGTGACTGTCGGCGATCAGCAGTCGGCTCTCGCCGATGCGACGGATGTCTTCCTCGCCCTTCAGCACGAAACGGGCATCGCCGCGGTCGGTCTCGACGCTCCAGGTGCTGGGCGTG
>DATJCV010000359.1:0-10041 GCA_035497775.1 Burkholderiaceae bacterium
CCGCGATCGGAAATGCGCGCACCGGCACCACGCCCTCATGGCTGATGTCCTCGCCCGCAGCCCGGTATACCAGCCGTCCGGCCGCATTGCGGCTCAATGCAAAGTGCTTCATGCGATTCGCTCCAGCCTCTCTTCGCTTTCCGGCGAAGCTTGCAGATCGGCTTCGGTCAGCCGGGCCTGCGCCTGATGCAGCTTGAAGTAGGCGCCCTCCCGCGCCAGCAGCTCGTCGTGCGGCCCGACCTCGACGATCTGACCGCGATCCAGCACCACGATGCGGCTGGCGCGGCGCAAGGTCGACAGCCGGTGCGCGATCGCAATCGTGGTGCGGCCGCGCACCAGGTTGTCGAGCGCATTCTGGATCTCGCGCTCGGTGGTGGTATCGACCGAGGACGTGGCTTCGTCCAGGATCAGGATATGCGGATCGATCAACAGCGCGCGCGCAATCGAGATGCGCTGGCGCTCGCCACCGGACAGGGTCTGGCCGCGCTCGCCGACCAGCGAATCGTAGCCGTGCGGCAGCCGCAGGATGAATTCGTGCGCATGCGCGGCGCGGGCGGCGGCGACGATTTCAGCGCGTGTTGCATCCGGCTTGCCGTAGGCGATGTTGTCGGCGATGGTGCCGAAGAACAGGAACGGCTCCTGCAGCACCAGGCCGATGTTGCGCCGGTAGCCGGCGATTCCGTATTGCCGGATATCGGTGCCGTCGACCCGGATCGAGCCTTCCGACACATCGTAGAAACGGCAGATCAGGTTGACCAGCGTGCTCTTGCCGGAACCGCTGTGGCCGACCAGGCCGATCATCTCGCCCGGCGCAATCGAGAGATCGAGGCCGCGGATGACCGCCTGATTGCCATAGCGGAAGCCAACCTGGCGCAATTCGATTGCGCCCTGCAGCCGCTCGGCCGAAACCGGACGCGCCGCCTCCGGCACGTTGGAGACGTGATCGAGGATGTCGAAGATGCGCTTGGCGCCGGCCGCCGCCTTCTGCGTCACCGAGACGATGCGGCTCATCGAATCGAGCCGCGTGTAGAAGCGGCTGATGTAGGCGATGAACGCGGTCAGCACGCCGACCGTGATGTCGCCGTGCCCGACCTGCCAGATGCCGACCGCCCATACCACCAGTAAGCCGATTTCAGTCAGCAAGGTGACGGTCGGCGAAAACAGCGACCAGATCTTGTTGACGCGGTCATTGATCATCAGGTTGTGGCGATTGGCTTCGCGAAAGCGCGCCGCTTCGCGCTTTTCCTGCGCGAAGGCCTTGACCACGCGGATGCCGGGGATGGTGTCGGCCAGTACGTTGGTCACTTCCGACCAGATGCGGTCGATCTTTTCGAAGCCGTGCCGCAGGCGATCGCGCACCACGTGGATCATCCAGATGATGAACGGCAATGGCAGCAGGGTCACCAGCGCCAGCCACGGGTTGATCGACACCAGGATCACCGCGGTCATCACGATCATCAGCACGTCGGTGGCGAAATCCAGCAGATGCAGCGACAGGAACACGCAGATGCGGTCGGTTTCGGAGCCGATGCGCGCCATCAGGTCGCCGGTGCGCTTGCCGCCGAAATATTCGAGCGACAGCCGCATCAGGTGTTCATAGGTTGCCGTGCGCAGGTCGGCGCCGATCCGTTCCGACACCAGCGCCAGGATATAGGTCTTGGCCCAGCTCAAGCCCCAGGCCACCAGCGCGGAACCGAACAGGCCGCCCAGATACATCGCGGTCAGCGCGACATCGATCGGCTTGCCGTTCTGATACGGAATCAGCACGTTGTCCATCAGCGGCATGGTCAGGTACGGCGGCACCAGGTTGGCGGCGGTGGCGACCAGCGTCAGCAGGAACCCGGCCAGCAGTTGCCAGCGATAAGGTTGAGCGAAGCGCCACAGGCGGAACAGGGTTGAGGTCGAAGGCGGTGCCGGTGGCACAGGCCTGCAGGCGTCACACTGCTGCCCTGGCTGCAGCGGCGCCGAGCAGTGCGGGCAGGCTAGTGCCAGCGGCGCACTGGCCGCCTGGCCGCTGGCTTGCGCCGCGCACTGCAGCTCAAAGTTGCGCACCAGTTGCAATGCCGCCGGATTGCGGCCAAGCGTGAAGCGCCAACGCGCCAGGCGCACGCCGCCATCATGTAGCTCAAGTGTGCCGACGCCGGCATGGTCATGCAGCAACAGCGCCAGCCCCGCAGTCAGCGGCCACTCGCTCCAGCCATCCGTGGCACCATTACCGGCCAGTAGGCGGCGCCCGGTCAGCACCAGCAGGCCGGGACGAAAACGCAGGCGCGCATCCAGGTCCAGCTCCAGGATGGCGAGCACGGTTTCTTCCTTGTCCAGGCGGGATTGCAGATCGGCCCGCCAGGAAACCGGCAGTGGCTCACTCGTTGACGACATTCGGTACTCGATTTTGGTGGAGGCAGCGGGAGATTCGCGGTGCGGCCTTGGCGGCGCAGCGCCACACGGTGCGCGGCATGGTCGCAACACAGCCGCAAGCCGATTCGCGGCCCGGTCGGATCATACAGGCGATTGACCGGACCCGTCACTGCTGAACGCGCCAGATCCCGATTTTGTTGACACCCCGAATATTTATTTCAGCGCCCGGTAAACCAATTGCGCGGTGGAGCGTTATCGATAGCTATGGCTGTCGTTATTTTTGCCGATTTTCGCCTTACCCGCCCTACCGGACCCAAGAATCATGATTAAAAAGACCATTGAAATTGTCAATGTGATCACTTTACGCGGTCCGAATATCTGGACTTACCGCCCGGTGCTGGAAGCATGGGTCGACATCGGCGCCCTCGAAGACTGCCCATCCAACACCATCCCCGGATTTTACGAGCGCCTTACTGCCTGGCTGCCGGGTTTGATCGAACATCGCTGCGGCATCGGCGAACGCGGCGGCTTTCTGCAACGCTTGCGCGACGGCACTTGGCCCGCACACATCCTCGAACACGTGATGATCGAGCTGCAAAACCTGGCCGGCATGCAAACCGGCTTCGGCAAGGCGCGCAGCACCGCCACCCGCGGCTTGTACAAGGTCGTGGTACGCACACGCGACGAACGAGTCAGCCGCAGCGCGCTGTATGCGGCGCGCGACCTGGTGATGGCCGCGATCGAAGACCGCTCCTATGATGTCAACGCCACGCTTGCAACCCTGCGCGACATGGTCGATAGCCACTGCCTTGGCCCCAGTACCGGCTGCATCGTCGAAGCCGCCGGCGAACGGCGCATCCCGTTCTTTCGCCTGAACGAAGGCAATCTGGTGCAATTTGGCTACGGCGCATGCCAGCGCCGCATCTGGACCGCCGAAACCGACCAGACCAGCGCGATTGCCGAAACCATTTCCAGCGACAAGGAATTGACCAAAACCCTGCTGCAATCCTGCGGCGTCCCGGTGCCGGAAGGCCGCATCGTCAACAGCGCTGCCGAGGCCTGGGAAGCCGCCGAAAGCATCGGCCTGCCGGTGGTCGTCAAGCCGCTGGACGGCAACCACGGCCGCGGCGTTTCCACGAATCTGAATTCGGCCACCGATATAGAAGCGGCCTTTTTGCTGGCGCAGCAGGAAAGCAGCGACGTCATCGTCGAGCGTTTCATCCGTGGCAACGAACACCGGCTGCTGATCATCGGCGGCAAGCTGGTAGCGGCGGCACGCGGCGAAGAAGCGGCTGTCATCGCCGACGGCAAGTCCAGCATTTTCGAACTGATCAACAGCCAGCTCAACAGCGATCCGCGTCGCGGCAGCAGCGAAGACTGCCCGCTCAACCTGATTCTGACCGATGACGCGGACGATCCGGGCATCGTGCTGCTGGAATTGGCGCGCCAGGGCTATACGACGGAATCGGTGCCGGCAGCCGGCGAAAAAATTCTGGTGCAGCGCCACGGCAACGTGGCCTTCGATGTCACTGACCGGGTCCATCCGGCAGTAGCGGCAGCGGCATCGCTGGCTGCACGCATCGTCGGACTGGACATCGCCGGCGTCGACCTGGTGGCGGAAGACGTCAGCCGGCCACTGGAGGAGCAACACGGCGCGATCGTCGAAGTCAATGCCGGCCCGGGACTGCTGATGCACCTGAAACCGGCTTCCGGCTCGCCGCGCCCGGTTGGGCGCGCCATCATCGATCATCTGTTCGCCGCCGGCGCCAACGGCCGCATCCCGGTAGTCGGCATCAGCGGCAGCCACGGCATGACTCCGGTCGCCCGTCTCTTGGGGCGCCTGCTGCATTTGCAAGGCGTCTATGCCGGGCTGGCATGCAGCGACGGCCTGTACCTGAACCAGCGCCTTATCGAAGCGGGCGATTGCGCCAACTGGCAATCGGCGCACCGGGTCCTGCTGAACCGCGCCGTCAAAGCCGGCGTGTTCGAGAACGGCTTGCGTGCGATCCTGAGCGAAGGACTGGCCTATGATCGGTGCCAGGTCGGGGTCGTCACCAACCTCGATAGCGAAGCGCTGCTGCCCGAATACCACGTCAACGACAGCGAACAACTGGCGAACGTGCTGCGCACCCAGGTCGACGTCGTGCTGCCCGACGGCGTCGCGGTATTGAACGCGGCCGATCCGGCGGTGCTGGCGCTGGCACCGCTATGCGACGGCGAAGTGATGCTGTTTGCCCGCAGCGCTGCCTTGCCGGCTCTGGTGCGACACCGCGAGCAGGGCGGCCGCGCGGTTTTCATCGATGGCGCGCGGGTTATCCTCGCCACCGGCAGCAAGCAAACTCCAATCGCCACACTCGGTGCCGAAGTGCTGTTTGCACCCCATGCGGCAACACAACTGGAAACCATCCTGGCTGCAGTCGCGGCCGCCTGGGCACTCGCGATACCGACCGAAGTGATCCGCATCGGGATTGAAGCACCGGGCGAAAAACCGAGCGCCAAGCCGTCTGCGGCAGCCCTCTCCAGCACTCACCAATCCACCGTTCTGCACTGAGAACAGCTCAACAAGGAAATCTGTCCATGGACATTTCACGGATACGGGCGCTGCGCGGCCCCAATCTCTGGAGCCGGCGCACCGCCATCGAAGCCGTCGTCTCCTGCTCCGACGCCGAACGCTCGGCCGCCGATATTCCGGGCTTCGAGGCCGGCCTGCGTGCCCGTTTCCCGCAGATCAGCTTCTTGCATCCGCACGACTACGAACCCGCGTTCTCGCTGGCGCATGTGCTGGAATACGCGGCCTTCGGCTTGCAGGCGCAAGCCGGCTGCCCGATTTCGTTTTCGCGCACGGTCGAAACCGTGCAAAGCGGCACCTATCAGGTAGTGGTCGAATATACCGAGGAAGCGGTCGGTCGCCTCGCCTTCGAACTGGCCCACGCCTTGTGCCAAAGTGCACTGAACGATCAGCCATTCGACCTCGATCAGGCCCTGGCGCAATTGCGCGAACTGGATGAGGACATCCGGCTCGGCCCCAGCACCGGCGCCATCGTGCAGGCCGCGCTCAAGCGCGGCATCCCGTTCCGCCGTCTGACTGAAGGCAGCATGGTGCAGTTCGGCTGGGGCAGTCGCCAGCGCCGCATCCAGGCTGCGGAAAGCGACCACACCAGCGCCATCGGCGAAGCGATCGCGCAAGACAAGGAACTGACCAAATTCCTGCTGGCTACGGCCGGCGTCCCGGTGCCGCATGGCCGTCTGGTCACGGACGCCGAAGACGCCTGGCACGCCGCTCAGGAGATTGGCGCCCCGGTGGTCGTCAAGCCACGCGACGGCAATCAGGGCAAGGGCGTCGCCTGCAACATCAGCGCGCGGGAAGAAATCCTGGCCGCCTACGCCGCCGCCTGTGAGATCAGCTCCGACGTGATCGTGGAGCGTTATCTGGCCGGGCACGATTACCGTCTGCTGGTGGTCGGCGACAAGCTGGTGGCCGCCGCCCGCCGCACACCGCCGCAAGTCACCGGCGACGGCGTGCAGACCATTGCCGAACTGGTGCAGGCAATCAACTGCGATCCGCTGCGTGGCGACGGTCACGCCACCTCGCTGACCAAAATCCGGCTCGACGACATTGCGCTGGCAACGCTCGCCAAGCGCGGCTACACCATCGACACCGTTCCCGCCAAGGGCGCGCGCGTGGTGCTGCGCAATAACGCCAACCTTTCCACCGGCGGCACCGCCACCGACGTCACCGACGACGTCCATCCTGAAATGGCAGCCCGCGCAGTGGAGGCGGCACGCATGGTCGGCCTCGATATTTGCGGCGTCGACGTGGTGTGCGAGAACGTCATCACGCCTCTGGAAGAACAAGGCGGCGGCATCGTCGAGGTCAACGCCGCCCCTGGCTTGCGCATGCACATCCAGCCTTCTTTCGGCACCGGACGCGACGTTGGCGACGCCATCATCGGGTTCATGTATGACGCCGATGACGATGGCCGGATTCCGGTGATCGCCGTCTCCGGCACCAACGGAAAAACCACCACCGCACGCCTGATCGCGCACATTCTTGCCTGCGACGACTTGCGGGTCGGCCTGACCAGCACGGACGGCGTCTATATCCAGAACCAGCGCATCGACACTGGCGACTGCAGCGGCCCGCGCAGTGCCCGCAACGTGCTGATGCACCCGGATGTCGATGCGGCCGTATTCGAGACCGCGCGCGGTGGCGTGCTGCGCGAAGGACTTGGCTTCGATCGCTGCGATGTCGCGGTCGTCACCAACATCGGCCTGGGCGACCACCTCGGCCTGAATTTCATCAGCACCGTCGAGGATCTGGCGGTCGTCAAGCGCGTGATCGTGCAAAACGTGGCAACCAATGGCGTCGCGGTGCTGAACGCCGCCGACCCGCTGGTGGCCGACATGGCCAAGGACTGCCCGGGCTCGGTGACTTTCTTCGCCATGGAGCGCGACCATCCGATCATCGCCATGCATCGCGCCAAGGGGCAACGGGTGATCTATCGCGACGGCGAACGCATCGTCGCCTGCGAAAACGGCCAGAGCCAGGAAATCCGCCTGTCCGGCATTCCGCTCACCTGCAACGGCGCCGTCAGCTTCCAGGTCGAAAACGCGATGGCGGCAATCGCCGCCGCCTGGGGCCTGGGTATCGATTGGCGCACCATCCGTGCCGCCCTCGCCAGCTTTGTCAGCGATGCCAACACCGCCCCCGGCCGCTTCAATGTGTTTGCCTATCGTGGCGCGACACTGATCGCCGACTATGGCCACAATCCGGATGCGATTCTGGCCCTGACGCAGGCAATCGAAAAAATGCCGGCGCAGCGCCGGGTAGCCGTCATCAGCGCGGCCGGCGACCGCCGCGACATCGACATCAGCCGGCAAACCGAAATTCTGGGTGCAGCCTTCGATCAGGTCATCCTGTATGAAGACCAGTGCCAGCGCGGCCGCGCCGACGGCGAAGTCATCCGCTTGTTGCGCCAGGGCCTGGCAGGCGCACCGCGTACCAAGTCGATTCAGGAAATCCACGGCGAATTTCCGGCGATCGACCGCGCTCTAACCAGCCTGCACCCGGGTGACCTGTGCCTGATCCTGATCGACCAGGTGGAAGCCGCATTGGCGCATATCGCCAGTCGCATCGAGCATAACTGGCCGCCAGTTGCGGCCGCTACACTCGCCACCGTCCGCACCGGAACCCGGGACTGGAAAAAGTCCTTGCCGACAGCGGAAACCTCGGTGGCCGAAGCGCAATCGACTGCCTGATTGACCGGCGCCGAAACGCAAACCACGGCGCCGTCCCTGCTCCACTGCATCACAAGAAAGCTGCGCACGCAAAAAGTAAGGCCCGCTGAACTTGCGTTCAGCGGGCCTTTGTCTCCTTGATCCTCCTCGTGGACTTGATCCACGGATTCATTCTGCACCGGTTTTTATCGTACGTCATCGTGCGGCGCAGCATTCACAGCTCTTCGACAGCGCAAAAAAAAGCCCGCGAACCTTGCGGCTTGCGGGCTAAATCCAATTCTTTAGGAGGAAATTGGAGGAGACAGAAGCATCATACTGCGGCGCAGCATCGATGTCCGCTTCTTTGTCGTGATAGTTGATATACAGATTTCATATATCTCATCGATGGGCCCTGCTCGGCGACGTCAGCCACCGCGCTGCCGGACTAATAAACCAGTTCGATCTTCACCGTCGCCCCGCCCTCCGGCAATTCAAAACGCGCTTCATCGTAACGCGCCGCCCGCATCTTCGGTTTGGGATTATTCGAAAAACCGTAACCCTTGGTCGGGATTCCAAAGAAATTGGTTTCGAGTTTGCCGCTGTTGTCATGGTCATGAAACGTCGCGATCGCGTAAGTGCCGGCAGGCAGATCCGGCACCACCGCGGTGGCGGATTTGGCAGCGCCGTCGATCGGCACCATGATGCGCCGGATCGCTTTTGTATCGTCTTTGGCAAAATGCTCCGGGCCGGCAAAGACGGCCACCGCAACCTGACCGCTCGCGTCTTTCACGTCGGAGACGACAACCGTCAGCGTCGCCGCCGCTGCGCAAGCGGAGAAGCCGAAAAATGCGATCAGCGGCAGCAGGCGAAAAGAGGTAACAAAGCGCTTGGTGGGCGCAAAACCGGTCATGAAGGGACTCTCCTTAAATGGGATTGGTACGGGGCTGCCAGAAGCCATGGAAACTAAGCGGCGTCGGATGCGTCAGCAAGACGCGCGCAGTCGGCCCATCGGCCAGCCGGTCCGAGCGAAAAATACCAAGGAATGAATTGCCGCTCGGTCCGTCCAGACCCATGGTCAGCAGCCAGCCCTGCTCCTCATCGGCTGTCTCGTCCGGCACGAAAATCGGTTCCCCAAGATGGGTATCGTCCAGATGCACGGCATCACGCTTGCCGGTTTCCATGTCCAGGCGCGCCAGCCCGTTATGAAATACGGTCGCATGCGGTGCGGTCGTAAAATAACCGAAGCGATGGCGATACCCGGCAACACGAGGGTCGATGATCGGAAATTCATGATTGTCTGCCGCCACCGTCTCCTCCCCGACTTTCCGCTGCCGCAGGTCGATCACATAGCGCCGCACCGTGCCGGCATATTGCTGCAAACCTTGCCGGCCTTCCATGATGAGCCGAAACGCGGCCTTTTCACCCAGAAAATGATCCGGTTCGTCGTAACCGACAAAATCAGCGACGATGGTATCTCCCGTCTCGAATGCATTGAGGCTATGCCACATGAAACAGGCGGAAGCCTCCAGTGTGACCGGTGCCGCCTGGCCCGTGCGGTCGATCACCATCAGCAAGCTGCCGTCCTTCGGTTTCCATTGCAGGCTGTCGGTAAAACTGGACCAGCCGCTCAAGTAACGCACCAGCGACAGCTCCACCGGGTGCAAGAGCACCAGCGCATAACGCTCGGTGATAAACCAGTCATGAATGTAAGAGGCGCGCGGTGCCGTTACGCGTTGATGATGGCGCAGCGTTCCATTCGGCGCCTGCGTCACCAGATGCAAATACGTGCGGGGGCCGTATTCCATACCGAGCAATAGCCACTCTCCGGTTTTGCCATCCGTTTTGGTGTGCGCCTTGTAGTCGAAATTGATATCCGCCGGCCCAACCTGCTGTTCGCCGCGGGTTTCCAGGGTGTCCGGGTCCAGGCCGTAGGGAAGACCAACTTCATCGAAAGCATACAAACAGCCGTTCTTCACCTGGGTTGTCACTCCCGCCTGCGACTTGATCCGGTTGCCCATATTGCGGAAGATTCCGCCCGGTGCGCGCGTGGTCCAGGTCGGCAACAGGGCACGCCCGGCCTGCTCTTCGGCGAGATATTTTTCAGTACGGACAAAGCGGTTGCGATAACGCACCTTGCCAGCACTGAAATCGAGCGCCTGGATCATGCCGTCGCCATCCAGCAAATGCGATTTGCGCGTACCGCCCAAATCGAAGCGACCCGGGCCGTTGCGATACAACACTCCTTGCAACTCCGCCGGCAACGTGCCTTCGACCTGAGGAAAATAATCGTGCTCATTCGTCATGGAGCAGGCCAGCCCTGCCAGCCACGACTTGTTGCCGGATTCCGCTTCGGTGTTTTTCATGGCCACTCAATCTCCTGAAAAAAATTGACAAGTAGACAGTTGGTGCGAGCGAATATACACCATCCATAATTTCATACAGGAAAGTAACTGTTACCAGCAGCGC
>DATJCV010000360.1:0-2794 GCA_035497775.1 Burkholderiaceae bacterium
GGCGCATCCGCCGCAAAACCTTTCGGCAGGCGCGCCAATTGGTCTTGTCGCCGCAGGTCGCCATAGGCGCCGCGTAGCGCGCGATTCTGCATTACCTTGTCAAACCCCGCCGCATCCTCCACCAGATGGCGGCGAATTGCGCGCAAGCGCTCGGCGGGCGGCCGAAATTCGCCGCCGGCTATCGTCAGCATCCCTTCGGCATTGATCTGGAAGTAATACATCGGACCGCCGGCCTGGCTCGGCCGGCGCAGTCCGCTGGCAGTGATCGCCGCCGAAAACGTCGTCTTGTACGGGCGCTTGTCGCTGGCAAAGCGCAGGTCGCGGTGGAAGCGGAATAGTGCCTTTTTCGGATTGCAGCCGGCCACTGCGGGATCGAAGCGGGTGATGCCGGCAATCACCCGCGTCACCGACTGCAGGAATTCCGCGCGCAGGATGTCGTAGCGTGGCTGGTTCATCACGAACCAGGCGCGGTTATTGTTTTCCGTCAGTTCGGCAAGAAAGCCGGTCAAATCGCGTAGGTGCAACGACGGCGCCATTGCCGGATGGGCGGTGGTGCTCATCTTTCCTGGCGCACCGCAGGCCGTTTGCCGATCACCACGCTTAAGGTCGCCTCGCGGCCTTTGCGCAGCACTTTCATGTCGGCGCGCTCACCCGGTGCCAGCTGCGCGACCAGGTTCATCATGGTGGTGGTGTCGGTGACCGGCTTGCCGTTGATCGCCACCAGGATGTCGCCCGGCTTCATGCCGGCCTTGTCGGCTGGGCCATTTTTCAGGATGCCGGCGATGATGGTGCCAGTCTTGGCGCCCAGGCCGAAGCTTTCCGCCAGTTCCGGCGTAATGTCCTGCGGCTCGACCCCGATCCAGCCGCGCACCACCTGGCCGGTCTTGATGATCGAATCCATCACCGTCTTGACGGTCGAAACCGGAATCGCAAAGCCGATGCCGAGCGAGCCGCCGCTGCGCGAGTAAATTGCCGTATTGATGCCCAGCAGATTGCCCTCGGTATCGGTCAGTGCGCCGCCCGAATTGCCGGGGTTGATCGCGGCATCGGTCTGGATGAAATTCTCGAAGGTATTGATGCCGAGATGATTGCGTCCGAGTGCCGAGATGATACCCATGGTCACCGTCTGGCCAACCCCAAATGGGTTGCCGATCGCCAGCACGACGTCGCCTACCTGGGCTTGCTCGACATGCCCGAGCGTGATGGCCGGCAGGCCGGGCAGATCGATCTTGACCACCGCCAAATCGGTTTCTGGGTCGGCGCCGACCACCTTGGCGGACGCCTTGCGGCCGTCGGCCAGCGCCACCTCGATTTCGTCGGCCGCCTCGACCACGTGGTTGTTGGTCAGGATGTAGCCTTCCGGACTGACGATCACTCCCGAGCCAAGGCTGGCCTGTTTTTCCTGCTGCTCACCAAAACGATCGCCAAAAAATTTACGGAAGAAAGGGTCGTCCAGAAACGGATTTTGCGGTTGCCGTGCTTCCTTGGTGGTAAAGATATTCACCACCGACGGCATCGCGCGTTTGGCGGCGGCGCGGTAGGAGCCTTCGCTGGGTGGCGCCATCGGCGCTTCCTGCAGCGGTACCGCCGCCGGCCCCAGAGTGGCAGCCGGCATGCGGCCAGAGAGGGCAAGCCGCCAGTCGGGTTTCAAGGTCGCTACAATGAACCAAAGCGCCAGCACGATGGTAATGGTTTGCGCAAACAACAGCCAGAGACGTCGCATAGAGATCAGGGAAATGGAATGGAAATGAGTCGGAAAACAGTCGAGAGGGAAGAGCTTACGCAATATCTGGCGCAAGCCTTAGATATTACACAAGTTAGGGATTATTGCCCCAACGGCCTGCAAGTGGAAGGCCGGCCTCAGATCGGCATGCTGGTGACTGGCGTGACCGCCAGCCAGGCCTTGATCGAGGCAGCCATCAACCAGGAGGCGGATGCGATCCTGGTGCATCACGGCTACTTCTGGCGGGGGGAAGATGCGCGCGTGATCGGCCAGAAGCACAGGCGGCTGAAGTTGTTGCTGGCACATGACATCAATCTGCTGGCCTACCACTTGCCGCTCGACATGCATCCGGAATGGGGCAACAACGCCCAGCTGGCGCAGCGCTTGGGGTTGACGGCGCAGGCGCGTTTCGGCGACGACGCGCTGGGCTGGTTGGGCGTGGCAACCGAGCCGGCGCTACGCACCGTCGGCGAGCTGGCACAACGGATCGAGGCGCGTCTGGGGCGCACACCGTTACTGATCGGCGACCCGGCGCAGCCGCTCGGAAAGGTCGGCTGGTGCACCGGCGCCGCACAGGGCTTGTTGGGCGCGGCCGTCGAGGCGGGCGCAACTGTGTTTCTGAGTGGCGAGATTTCGGAGCCGAGCGTGCATCTGGCGCGCGAATCCGGCGTCGCCTATCTGGCGTGTGGCCATCATGCGAGCGAACGTTATGGGGTGCAGGCGCTGGGTGAACATCTGGCGCAGCGCTTTGGCTTGCGTCATTGCTTCATCGATATCGACAACCCGGTTTGAAAGCGCCGCCTACCGGGCGGCACGATCGTCTGTCCCGGATTCAGCGCAGGCAACGAGAACGAGGTCTGCAGGCCGCCGTTGGACGCCAGCGATACCGCGTTTTCATCGACGCGCCCGGAGTCGCCGCAAGCCGCGCTCAGGAGCAGCCGCATTGTGCCGGCAAGAGCCGCGCCAAGCCGCTAGAAAGTAGGGGTCATTGGTATCGTCTCCGCCGGCAAGGATGTGTGGCGTTACGATTTGATGACGCTGTCAATCGGACCGGGTAGGCTGCAGCGACGA
>DATJCV010000361.1:0-5984 GCA_035497775.1 Burkholderiaceae bacterium
GAAAAATCTATTCGGCGGCCGATATCCTGAACGATCCGCACTACCAGGCGCGTGACATGATCCGCGAGATAGAAACCCGGGATGGGACGCGTCTCAAGGTTCCCGGCATCGTGCCCAAGCTGAGCGAAACGCCAGGACAGATCCGCGAGCCGGCACCCGACCTTGGCCAGCATACCGATACCGTACTGCGCGACCTTGGCCTGAGCGATGCCGACGTTGCCGAATTGCGCCGACAGCAGATCATCGGCTGAGCGGCTTGACGAGATCACATTACAGGAGCACCACCATGCAGGCCGGACTCAACCAAAGAATCTATTTGCAAGACGTGGCCGTTCGCGACGGCTTCCAGATTGAGCCACGTTTCATCCCGACCGCAGAAAAAATCGGCTTGATCAATGCGCTCGGCCGCACCGGACTGGCCAAGATCGAAGTGACGTCATTCACCTCTCCCAAGGCAATCCCGGCACTGGCGGATGCCGAGGAAGTGATGCTGGGCATCGAGCGTGTTCCCGGCGTGGTGTACACGGTTCTGGTCCCGAACATGCGCGGCGCGGAGCGGGCCATGGGGTGCCGTGCCGATGAATTCAACCTCGTCATGTCGGTCAGCGAAACGCACAACCTGACCAACCTGCGGATGACGCGCGAGCAGTCGTTCGCGCAACTGGCGGAAGTCATCGAGTTTTCCAGGTCCAGCGGAGTATCCTTGAATGTCTCGCTATCCTGCAGCTTCGGTTGTCCGATGGAAGGCGACATCCCCGCCGATGAGGTATTTCACTGGGCTGGCCGCTTCATTGAGATGGGAGTGCGCGGCATCACCCTGTGCGACACCACCGGCATGGCATACCCAACCCAGGTCAGCGATATTTGTCGCTCCTTCAAGCAGCGCTGGGAAAACACCGAACTTACCTTGCACTTCCATAACACCCGGGGCATGGGGCTGGCCAATGCGCTAAGCGCCGTCGGCGCCGGCGTGGATCGCTTCGATGCATCGCTTGGCGGACTCGGCGGCTGTCCTTATGCTCCTGGCGCCACCGGCAATATTTGCACCGAAGACTTGGCGCACATGCTGGAATTGATGGGTTATGACACTGCAGTGGATACCGAGGCCCTGATCGCTTGCGCGCGCCAACTGCCCGCCATGCTGGGGCACGAGATACCGGGTCAGGTCGCCAAAGCTGGCAAAGTATCCGATCTGCACGCCCGTCCCGACTGGTTTGCCGAAGTTGCGCAACGCGCCCATGAAAAGGCCGAAAAAGACCGGCAGCGCATCGCGGCCAACCGGTAGCCGACTCCGCCAATAACATTCAGCCAGCAGCACATAGGGGAAATCCATGAAGCATACCGACACCGCCATCCGGGTGCCTGAAATGATCCAGCCCATCGATTCGATCGGCCAGGGGCTGGATCGTCCGGAATTTGTCGCCTGCGCCGCTTCAGGCGCCTTGTACGCGACCCATCGCCATGGCCTGACGATCATCCGGGACAGCGGCCAAACCGAGATCCGATGGCCCGAGCGGGAAGGTTTCATGACCAACGGCTTCGCGCTGCTGCCCGACGGGCGCATCCTGTTGGCCAACCTGGGCGCCGCTAGCGGCGTCTGGCAACGGCACCCGAATGGCCGCTTCGAGCCGTTCCTGTTGGAAGTCGACGGCATCCCGCTGCCGCCGGTTAATTACGTCGGCATCGACCACGCCGGCCGCATCTGGATCACGGTCAGTACCCGCCATTTTCCGCGCGACCTGGCATTCCGCCCGGATGTGGCCGACGGTTTCATCGTCGTGGTCGATCAGGCCGGCGCCAGGATCGTCGCCGACGGGCTGGCCTACACCAACGAGGCGCATCTCGATCCAAGCGGAAACTGGCTCTATGTCGCTGAAACGATGGGGCGCCGGATCTCGCGCTTTCCCCTGCTCGCCGACAATGCTCTCGGAGAGAAATCCTGCGTGGCCGAGTTTGGTCCCGGCACCTTCCCGGATGGTTTTGCGTTCGACGCCCAAGGCGGCATCTGGGTTGCGGCGATCGTCGGCAATCGCCTGATTCATATTGCTGCCGATGGACGGCAGACGGTGGTTCTGGATGATTCAGACGAAGCCGAGATCCAGGCTTCCGAACAGGCATTCCAGAGCGGCACGTTCGTGCGCAGCCACCTGGAAACCGGCTCCGCCCATCCGCTGCGCAGCATTTCCAGCGTCGCGTTCGGCGGCCCGGATTTACGCACGCTGCACCTCGGCTCCCTGGCTGCAACCGAAGTCCTGCGCTACCGCGTCGAAGTGCCCGGAGCCACGCCGGTGCACTGGCAGTGGGGCTGACCCTCCAATGGCGCGGCGGCGAAGCCTGACCCCAAGCTTCGCCGCCGGCTTGCCGGCATTTATTGGCGCGGCATGCCAGCCAGGCGGATCATTTCTGCCTTGTCCAGTATGTTTTCGGCCATGCGGATACTGACCAGATCGATCAGTTTGCCGTCCAGGGCAACCGCGCCGCGATGCGCCTGCTCCGCCTCGCGCATGGCTTCGATAATGCGCTCCGCCTGCTGGATTTCCGCTTCGGCCGGGGTAAATACCTGGTTGATCGCTTCCAGTTGGGAGGGATGTATCGTTTGCTTGCCCTCGAAACCGAGGATGGCGGCGCGTTCCGCAGCCTCCCGGGTTCCGGCCGGGTCGGCGTAATCGCCATAGGGGCCGTCAATCGGGCGCAAGCCATAGGCACGGCAGGCAACCACGATCCGCATCTGCGCGTAATGCCACATGTCGGCCACGCTGCGCAATCCACCCGCGCTGACGACATAACCCGGATGCACGCCGCCGATCCCCATGGTGCGCGCGGCAATCGATGCGGCGAAATCGCCGGCGCCGAAATGCAGCGCCTCCAGCCGTGATTCGCTGCGGGCAATCGCTTCAACGTTGCTCAGCCCTTCCGCCGTCTCGATCAACGCCTCCAGTCCGACTCGTGCGCGCCTGCCGGTCGCCAACTCGACCTGGTTGACCAGCGCCTCCACGACATACACATCCTCCGGCTTGTTCACTTTGGGTATCAGCAGGCAATCCAGGCGCGGGCAATGCTCGACCAGCTCGATCACGTCGCGATACATGTACGGCGACGACAGCGTGTTGATCCGGACCGTCATGGTTTTCCGGCCCCAGTCGATGCGCTGCAGCGCATCGATGATTTGCGCGCGCGCGATTTCCTTGTCGGGCGGCGCAACCGCGTCCTCTAGGTCCAGAAAAATCGCGTCGGCCGAAGACGCCGCCGCTTTCTCGAAGAAGCGCGACGCATTGCCAGGTACCGCGAGATAAGTGCGCTGCAGCCGAGTCTGGCTGATATTTTCTGAATTGTTTGCCATGATCAAGTAAAAGATTGGGATCGAATTTCTGAACGGTGCTGTGACTCAGTATTGATGATTTTTCAGATTGCGCGGCTCTGGCGCAGCGTCGCGATGCGCTCCCGGCTATAGCCCAGCGACTGCAGTACGCTGTCCGTGTGTTCGCCTAGCGCCGGCACCGGTCCCAGACTGGTCTCGAAGTCGTCCGTGATGACCGGCGGCAGCAGCATGTCGACCGGACCCACCGGCGACTCAACGCTGCGCCAGCGATTGCGCGCCAGGAACTGGGGATGCTGCAGAAGTTCGGTGATGCTGTTGAGTCTGGCATTGGCAATCCCGGCACGCTCCAGCAGCGCAATTGCCTCTTCACTGTCCATGCGCTTGAAGTGTTGGCCAATCAAAGCTTCCAGAGCATCGCGATGGATGACTCGTTGCGTATTGTTGTTGAAGCGCGGCTCGGCGCCGAATTCCGGCTGCCCCATCACCACTGCGCAGAAATTCAGCCATTCGCGTTCATTCTGGATACCGAAAAAAACCTCTTTCCCGTCGCCGGTCTGGAACGGCCCATAGGGGGAAATGGCGGCATGCTTGGTGCCGCTGCGCGGCAAATCCGTACCGCCATATTTGTTGTAATAGATCGGATAGCTCATCCACTCGGCCAGCGCATCGAACAAGGAGACTTCGAAGATGCTGCCCAGACCGGTCCTGCCGCGCTGAATCAATGCCGTCAACACGCCGGTGTAGGCATACATGCCGGTGGCAATATCGGCGATTGCAATGCCCGCCTTGGCCTGCCCTTCGGCCGTGCCGTTGATCGACGGCACACCGAGTTCGCATTGCACCAGCAAATCGTAGGCTTTCTTGCGCGCGTACGGTCCGCTCTGCCCATAGCCGGAAATATGGCAAACGATCAACTTGGGAAATTCCCTGCGCAACATCTCGTCGCTGAGGCCAAGCCGCGCGGCCGCGCCAGGAGCCAGGTTTTGCATGAAGACGTCGGCATCGGCCAGCAGCTTGCGCATGATCTCCATGCCGTCCGGCTGTTTTACGTCTAGCGTAACGCTTTGCTTGGAGCGATTGACCCACATGAACTGGCTGGACATGCCACGTACTTTGTCGTCATAATCACGGGCAAAATCACCCTCGCCAGGCCGTTCGATTTTTCGCACCGTGGCACCCGACTCCGCCAGTTGGCGAGTTGCAAAAGGAGCGGCGATCGCCTGTTCCATGGAAACAACCTTGATACCCTCCAGCGGTGCCATTTTTTCTCCTCTACAGTTGGCGTGCCGATTGCTCTTGCCGCTCTCGCGTCACAGACGCGATCGGGCTCTATTCGGCGACCAGGCTCATTCCGCCCAAAAACAAACAAGAATTACCACATACTTCAATTTCATATGGGGCGGTTCCCAAAGGCTGTCAATTGTTTGATTTACCTGTCGTTCCCGCGCAGACGGGAACCCGGGGCCGTTCGTAGCATAGGACAAGAGTTGGACTGACAGTACGGCAAAACACCGTTGGATTGCCGCTTAAAGCCGCGGCAATGACAGGCGAAATGGGGATTCTGGCTCAAATAAAGCCCTGGTGCAGATTCAACCGCGCTACTTGTCCCGCACCGGTTCAGTCATGAAAGCGTGTCCCGCCGGCCACCTTGCGCCGGATCAGCGGCGAGACCCGGTAGCGGTCTTCGCCGTAGGCCGCTGCCAGATTGGCCAGCACCGTCATCACCGTCTCCAGCCCGATCGCATCGGCCCAGGCCAGCGGCCCGCGCGGATAATTGACGCCCTTTTGCATCGCGAGATCCGCGCCCTGCGCCGAGCACACGCCCTGATTCACCGCATCCGCCGCTTCGTTGGCCAGCATCGCCACCGTGCGCATGACCGCCATGCCCGGCACGTCATCCAGCCGCGACACCGCGAACCCGGCCGCCTGGAACAAGCCGACCACGGCGCGATACGCCGCCGCCTCGCACTGGTCGGCCGCGCACAGCGCGATCCGGGTCGCGCCGGCGTAGTCGAGCGCCAAGTCGAGCAGGACGGTATTGGCCACGCCGGCATCGCGCGCGCGTTGCGTCGCGCTGCGGCCGTCGGTCAGATGCACCACCGCGCCGCCGCATTCCAGCAGGGCGGCATTTTCCGCATCGACGTGGCGCACCGCGATTCCGGCAGTCGCGAAGCGCGCCGCCAGCGCGTCGGCCACTGCCCCGGCGGCGGCCACCACAACCTCCCGCGGCGCATCCTGCGGCGCTTCGGTGTGCGGCTGCGGCTGCACCGCGTCTTTGCCGTGATGGTAGAAACCGCGGCCGGTCTTGCGTCCGAGGAAGCCGGCGCTGACCAGTTCCTGCTGCGCCAGCGACGGCGTGAAGCGTGGATCGTTGTAGTAAGCCTGGAACACCGATTGCGTCACAGCGAAATTGACGTCGTGGCCGATCAGGTCCATCAGCTCGAACGGCCCCATGCGGAAGCCGCCGGCTTCGCGCAGGATGGCGTCGATCGTCGCCGGATCGCCGGCCTGCTCGGTCAGCAGGCGCAAGCCTTCGGCGTAGTACGGGCGCGCCACGCGGTTGACGATGAAGCCCGGCGTCGACTTGGCATAGACCGGGCTCTTGCCCCAGGCCGCCGCGGTCGCGTACACGCACTGCGCCACCTCGCTATCGGTCGCCAGGCCG
>DATJCV010000362.1:0-5875 GCA_035497775.1 Burkholderiaceae bacterium
GGCAATTCTTGACGTGCAGCCGACGGGCAAACCGAATTGTGCGCTTACGCATAAATTGCGGCTTCATTTCCTGAAAAATCAATTACTTACCGATTAGCCGCGCAGCATAAGATAGTCCGACTTCCTACGCCTATTTACGCACAAGCTGCGATTTTCTTATCAATGGGAAGATTACTCTGCATCGAGACATTCCCTTGATTTATACGGCGGACTTTCGTTTATCGCGATGTGGATCATCCTACATCCGCAAAGTCCCATTTAACGACGATCCTTGCCTGTCCAAACAAACCGGACCATCTCTTTAATGAACAATAGAATCCAGTTTACCTTTAGCGTAACGCTGCGCCATTTGCTCCAGTGGCGTAGCCTTGATCTTTGACGCCTGCCCGGCTGAGCCGAACGCTTCAAAGCGCACTTGGCATATTTCCTTAGCCGCCGCCGTGGCATCCTTGAAAAATTTGCGCGGATCAAATTCGGACGGATGTTGTGCCATACTGCGGCGCATCGCACCAGTTATTGCAAGGCGGATACCCTTTTGATTCAGCAGCGGCAACTGCGGCAGCAGGAATCAGAGATCAAACTGCAGCGCGAAAGCGAGCAAACGAGGCACTACGAGGGGACCCTTCACCGTCTGCTCTCGATGTACGCGACCACGCTTGGCGAAGTGTCATCCTCAAAAGGCGATCTTCATTCTCGGGCAGTGCTGCGAGCTTCTACGGCCAGAGTATTCGAGGCCGTCAAGAAAGAGAAGGCGCATCTGGTTCCTCTCAAGATGCAGGAGAGATACAGCGCCAAGAAGTTGATGTCGACAGACGATGGGTTCCTTGACTATCTTTACCTCCGCAACTTTAAAATCCTCTCCGTCGAGATTTATAGGCAAGGCAGGCTAACTGAGACCCTTAGGGTGCTGCTACGCCACCTTGTGTACAACGCTCCGGCGCATCTGAACACCAAGTCATACTGCGAGTTGGTCGGCGCGCAACTAACACACGTCGAGGTCTCCTACTTCTTCCTAGTAGCGCTAACCTTCAAGGACGAGTCGGAGCTGCGGGATCTGCTACTGAAGTCTGGCATACTCGAGAGAGCTGCATATGTCCAAAGACTCCGAATACACGACTACATGTATGAGCAGTTCTGGGGAACAAATATCCGATCCTTTAAGGAGCCCCAGCTTCTTCCAATCAGCGACAAAAGGATTAATGCAGCGATTCGTGCGCATCGAAAGAGAATGGGGCGAAGTCCGCCGCTGAACTGAAGGCTTACTCTTCGCCCAGAACGCAACAGAGTGCCGACATTCCCCAGTCGCTGTCCTAACCTGGAGCTCTCCTTGAGCCGATCTTGTAGCGGCATGCTCCATCGCTATGCTGCGTTGATTGGTGTTGGATGCGGTCTAACATGACCATAGACCATACGTCTTATTGGCGGGTCCTGCCCGCCTACCGTCCGCCGGTGATCTCCCTCGTTTCAGGCTGTCCGCTTTCCAAAGCTGGCTACTTCCGCATTGGGTCGATTTCCAACGTTCAATTGAACAAAATCAATGACTGCTTGGTGCCGCACTTCCGCCAGTTGATCGTTCAAAGATCAGTTCAAGACGGAGCCTGTAAGTTAACAAGTCTGATAGATTGGTCGCCGTAACGGTGATCATGTTCAGCGAACATGATGCTCGTCGCTCAACAGAGTGCTCGACTTAACCGTCGCCAGCTCTTATAGAAGATGTCGCCGTTTCCCACAGCAAACCTCCTCACAATCGACAAGTTAATTCCCTTTCTCATACACCTCATTTGCAAGAAGAAAGCCCATCCGTATTTGGATGGGCCCAAGGCTACATTTTTGCTTGCAAATTATGGTGTAAAAACTTGCACCTTATGCTGTAAAACTTGCGGCTTATGGTGCAACCCACATCCCTCGAAAACTCCTTTTTGCACACATTTAGCCGCAACTGCCGATCGCGCCGCAGGAAGTGCAGAAATCGCAGCCATCCTTGCGGATTACCGTGCTGTTGCCGCATTCGCGACACTGCCGGCCGCGCATGACGGGGCTCACCGTGCGTCCCGGTTCGCCGGCCACCACTCCCATCGACTGCACCGGCACCCCGCTTTCGGTCAGGATCCCGAGCATTGCGTAGCGATGGATCACCAGTTGCGCAATATAGGCGACCGTGGACGGATAGCTGGCCTGCTTTTCGCTGCCCGGCACGCGCGCCAGGAAATCGCCGCGCGGCTCGGCGTAGTTCAGCAGCTTGCGCAGTTTCATGCCGATCCAGGCCGGATCGATCACCCGCATGTCCAGGGAGAGCAGCTTGCACAAGCCGTCCAGCGCCGGCGGGTGGCCGCCAGTCAGCCACATGCTGTACGGGCGGCGGCTGCCGTCCGGCATTTGCAGTTCCTTCAGCATCAGCACGAAATCATCCTCGGTCGCCGGGTTGCGCACGTCGGCCACCCAGGCCAGTGTGCCGTCGGTGCCGGTTTTCGGTTCGTGCGCGGCAAATAGTGCATTCAGCACCGGTGACGGATCGCCCTCGTGCAGATCGAGCGCACCCAGCTGGTGATAACGCCACTCGACCAGGCGCGCCAGCGCCGCGGTTGCGCTCGGCACCTGCATCCGCTGGCCATCCGGCGGCATCGGCATCTCGAAGGCATCGCCGTAGGCGTTGGCCAGCATCGACAGTTTGTTGCGCAGCCAGCCGCGGTCGTTGGCGCGCATGTCGGTCGACAGCGTCTTGGCGATCGCATCCAGCCCGCGCGGCGGCTGGCCGCCCAGCACCCAGACTTCAAACGGCACCCCACCCTGGTCGGAAACCGCCACCGCGAAATCGCCCTGCGGCGTGCGGATGGTTTCGCTGATCCAGCCGTTGGCGCCGACCGGCAAACCCGGACGCGACGGCCAGCGCAACGAGGCCAGCGGCGGCGACATGGTGAGTTCAGTCAGCACCAGGCGCTTGTCCTGCTCGGACAGCGTGATCGGCTGCGGCGCGGTGTCCGCCGACACCGACAGCACCGCGCCCAGCACGTTGTTGGGACGATAGGTGGTGATGCCTTTCAAGCCCTTGTGCCAGGCCTGCAGATACAGGTCGCGGAAGTCGTCGTACGGATAATCCACCGGCACGTTCACGGTTTTCGAAATGGCCGCATCGACGTAGGGTGCCACTGCGGCAATCATCAGCATGTGGTCGGTGGCGGAAATTTCCAGCGCCGAGACGAAGGCCTCCGGCAACTGCTCGACGTCATGCCCGAGCGCGCGATACACGCGGTAGGCGTGGTCTTCCACCGTGTAGTCTTTCTTGCTGCCGTCGGCCATGCGTTTGACGCGGTTGTAGAACCAGGAAAACGCCGGTTCGATGCCGTTCGAGGCGTTGTCGGCGAAGGCCAGTGAAATGGTGCCGGTCGGCGCGATCGAGGTCAGGTGCGAATTGCGGATGCCGTGCTGGCGGATCTGCTCCTTCAGCGCGTCCGGCAGGCGCGCGGCAAAGCCGCCTTGCAGGTATTTTTCCGCGTCCAGCAGCGGGAAGGCGCCGCGCTCCTTGGCCAGCTCGACCGATGCCGCATACGAGGCGTCGCGCATTTCGCGCGCCACTTCGGCCGCCAGCTCGCGCCCGCGCTCCGAGTCGTAGCGCACGCCCAGCATGATCAGCGCATCGCCCAGGCCGGTAAAGCCGAGGCCGATGCGGCGCTTGGCTGCGGCTTCCTGCGCCTGCTCCTCCAGCGGCCACTTGGTGGCGGTCAGCACGTTATCCAGCATGCGCACCGCGATGCCGGCAACCTTCGCCAGCTTGGCGAAATCAAAACGCGCTTCAGCGGTGAACGGCGCCTCGACACAAGCCACCAGGTTGATGCTGCCGAGGCAGCAGCAGCCGTAGTCGGGCAGCGGCTGCTCGCCGCACGGATTGGTGGCTTCGATCACTTCGCAATAGCCGAGATTGTTTTCGGCATTCATGCGGTCCATGTACAGCACGCCCGGTTCGGCCGCGGCGTAGGTGCTTTGCATGATCAGATCCCACACTTCGCGCGCCTGGACCGCGCGGTACACCCATTTGCCGTCCTCCCGCAAATAGGCGCCGGCGCGCTTCAAGTCATCGTTCGGCTGCGCCACGTGCGCCAGCTCGAAGCTGCCGTCGGCTTCCACCGCCCGCATGAAGGCGTCGCTCATGCCGACCGAGACGTTGAAGTTGTTCAACTGTCCCTTTTCCTGCTTGACTGTGATGAATTCGATGATGTCCGGATGCTCGACGTTCAGCACTGCCATCTGCGCGCCGCGCCGGGCGCCGGCCGACTCCACCGTTTCGCACGAGCGGTCGAACACGCGCATGTAGGAAATCGGGCCGGAGGCGCTGCTGCCGGTGCCCTTGACCTTGGCGCCCTTGGGCCGGATCGCGGAAAAGTTATAGCCGACGCCGCCGCCGCGGCGCATGGTTTCGGCCGCTTGCGCCAGCGCGGTGTAGATGCCGGGCTTGCTGCCGACGGTTTCGGTAATGGAATCGCCGACCGGCTGCACGAAGCAATTGATCAGCGTGGTCTGCAACCCGGTGCCGGCGGCGGAAGCGATGCGGCCAGCCGGAATGAAACCGTTTTGCATTGCCCACAGGAACGCCTCGCCATGCTTCTTGCGGGTTTTTGGTGTTTCAACTTCAGCCAGCGCGCCTGCCACCCGCGCCAGCACTTCATCAATACTGGTTTCGCCATCCTTGGCGTATTTTTCCAGCAGGACTTCACGTGAAATTTCCTGCGGCAACGCCAATGCGATGGCCGCGCTTTCCAGTTTTTGCATGTAGGTCTCCTTAGATGTTCTTTCGGCTTGCCGCCGATGATGACCGCCGCGCGGGCCGTATCCGAAAACAAAATTTACCGTGCCAGACTGTTCAGGATCGTATTCAGCTTCGGCATCAACTCATAGCCGACTAAATACCCCCTGTTGCATGCTGCTTTGACGCTTGCAAATCAACGATTTTCTCAATATACCCCGCAATACCTGTCGCACGATGCGCCAGCAAGCGGTTGCCATCGCCACACTGCCTGTTGGCGCCGCTTGCTGCGATCATGTCATCCCCGCGTAGGTGGAGACCCGGTGGTTTGGCTGGCAAACGACACTGGGTTCCCCGTCCACAACCTTCAGGCGCGACAGCTGGACGAAGGTGCGGCCAAACCATGAATCGCCCGGGAATCGTATCGCCAGCATGCCCTTATCTTAACCCGATTCTGGCGGCTCCATCTACGCCTAAACCACAATATGTAGTTTAAATCAGCTTCGAGTAACTTGATGTAGTGGGTTGACGCAAATATTTATCGAAGACCAACCCGACCGCGCGCACGAACAGCCGCCCCTTGGCTGAAACGAACACGCCCTCGGCCGTGATGTCGATCAGACCAGCTTCCTGATACGGTTGCAGCCGCGCCAGCTCGGGCGCGAAATAGGTCACGAAATCAATGGCATAGCGTTGGTTGAGCGGCGCAAACCGGAGTGGGCCGCCGCACATGACTTCCATAATCACTTCGCGCCGCAAGACGTCATCCTGGCTCAATTCATAGCCTTTTTCAGTCGGCAAGCGGCCCTCGTCCAGATGCTGGAAATAGCCCTTGATGCTGTGCGACGACTGGCTGTACGAATTGCCGACCTTGCTGATCGCCGACACACCAAAGGCAACCAGATCGCACTCGGCGCGCGTGGTATAGCCCTGGAAATTACGGTGCAGCGTGCCGTTTTCGCGGGCCCGGTTCAGTTCGTCATCCGGCTTGGCAAAGTGGTCGAGGCCGATGTAGCGGTAACCGGCATCCAGCAAGCGCCGCATCGACATCAGGAAAATCTGCAGGCGCGCCTCGGCGCTCGGCAGGTCGGCCGCCACGATCTGCCGCTGCGCCTTGAAGCGGCTCGGCAAATGCGC
>DATJCV010000363.1:0-3164 GCA_035497775.1 Burkholderiaceae bacterium
CAGGTCGTTGACGGTGGCGGTGGCCTGGAACACATTATGGGCGGTCATCAGCACGCTGCGGGTGCCGCTGGGCGACAGCAGTTCGATGCCGAGATCACCCAGAATGGCGTCGCCGCCGACTGACACGCGGATTTGCACCGCTTCGATCACGCGGGCGCCGCCGAAGGCGATGCTGTCGGTGACGCCGGTCGCATCCGCCACCGGGACGGCTAGGTTTAGCGCGGCGGAGTCGATCCAGCCGCTGTCGGCAGGCTGGCCGCCGGGCAGATAATCGGTGTAGGACTTCGCCATCGCCACCGCGGCCGCGCCATCCACCAGCCCGTAGCCGTACCAGTTGTGAAACCACAGGCCGGCATCGTTTCTGGTCCAGCCCGGTTCGGCGACGTAGGGGGCGCCGGCCAGGTCCAGTTCGAGCGGCGCGCGGTTGGCATCGATCTTGCGCGAACTCTTGGCCAGAATCACGCGCAGGTCGCGCCAGGATAGGGCCGGGTTCGCCGCCAGCATCAGCGCCACTATGCCGGTGACGGTCGGCGCGGCGGCCGAGGTGCCGTTCATGATCGAGGTGTAGTCACAGCTGGTGTTGAGCCGTTTGGCGGTGTCGGTGGCCGGGTTCTCGAAGTCGTTGCGGTGCGGTTGGGGCAAATGGGTACGGGCATAGCCGCGATCGCAGCCCGCCAGGTCGGTGCTGAGCAAGGCGGGGCCGGCTACCTGCGGGGTGGATGGATTGGCCATGCCGAACTCGCCGCCCAGGCCGGCGGCCAGCAGGCTGGCACCGGCAGTCGAATAGGACGATTTGACGCCGCGTGCGTTGACCGCGCCGACCGTGACGACTTGCGGGAACAGGCTTTCCGGATCGAAGGCGGCGTTCTGGCAGCTCAGGCCGTGCGCCTGTGCCTGGGCGCATTGGCCGTTGTCGCCCTTGAAGTCCCGAAACGCATTGCCGGCGCTTTTCACCATCACGATGCCCTTGCCGCCGCGCATGGCGGCAAAACCAAGGATCGGCGCACCTTGGGTGTCGACGTCGATCGGTTCCGGCGCGGTCGGATCGGAGCCGTAGGAAGCGTTGATGACCGCCGCGTTTGCGCTGAAAGGCACGCCGCCGTAGGCGTCGATCACGGTGGTCGCGTCGCCGCAGGCTCCACCGCAGCCAAGCAGATTGGCGCCGCCCAGCGAGGCCGACGGCGCGATACCGCGCCCGCCGACGCCGTTGTCGGCGACCGCGGCGATGATGCCGGCGACCGCGGTGCCGTGCGCATCGTTAATGTCGGCAGGGGTCGGATCGTTGGCATTCTGCGCCCCCGGATCGAAGTTGCGCAGCCGTGCCGGATCGACGTTGGCGGCCAGATCGGGGTGGCGGATATCCAGGCCGTCGTCCAGCACCAGCACGTTGACGCCGCGGCCGGTGGCGCCGGCGGCAAACAGGCCGGCGACGTTCAGGTCGAAGCCAGGCACCGCGGCTTCCGACGAAAAATTCGTCTGTCCGGTGTTGTTCAGGTGCCACTGGTGTTCGTACAGCGGATCGCCCTTGGCTGCCGGCGGTGGGCTGTCGCCGCCGCCGCAGCCGGCCAGGATCAACAGGAGGAATGTGCAGCGAAATCGATTCTTGTTCATCGAAAGCACGGCTCGAACGAGAGGGAAGTGGTGAAGTGTTGATGCAAGGCAGGCATGGTCAGGCATGACCATATTGTTATGTCAAGTATATTGCCAAAACATGCCGTAAGCCAATAAATATTGGCCGAATGCAACGCTGCCGAATGGATGGGCGTCTTTCTTTTTGTTTGTTTTACGGAAAGCGGCCGATTCCGGCCGGATGCTAGCCGGGGGTGTTTTCGACGTTTTGCCAGGCATTCGGCTGCTGCCGCAGTCGCATCTGGTGATACGAGCCGCGCCCCAGCCAGAGTGCCAGCGCGATCAGGGCAAACGCCAGTTGCCCCAGCGCCAGCCATAGCACCGAGTGCGACAGCAAGGGTGCGATCAGGCCGGCCACCACGGCCGCCAGCATCGTCATCGTGAACGACTGGCAGGAGGCGACGATGCCGCGAATCTGCGGGAACAGGTCGAGCACCAGCAAGGTCGCGCCCGGCGCCACGATCGACATGCCGAAGGTGTAGAAGAACAGCGGCGCCACCGACCACGGCAGCGCCGGGGGGAAGAACAGGTGATAGCCGACGTTGAACAGGCCCGAGCCGATCAGGAATACGAAGCCGATCAGCACCTGGCGCGGAATCGGCAGCCTGCCGGCCATCCGGTTCGCGCTCAGGGCGCCGAAAAAGATGCCGGCCACCGCCGGGATGAACTGCCAGCCGAACTGATCCGGCCCCAGCCCGAGGTGCTGCGTCAGGAAAACCGGCGCTGCCGCCACGTACAGGAACAGGCCGGCGAAATTGAAGGCGACGGTGCCGGCCTTCAGATGGAACAGCGGCGAGCGGAAAATCGCGTGATAGCTGCGCATCAGAAATTGCGCATTGAACGGCTGCCGCTGGGCCGGTGGCAGGGTTTCCGGCAACCGCTTGTAGCAGACCCACAGCAGTAGCATGGTGTAGGCGAACAGGAACAGGAAAATCGAACGCCAGTCGAACAGCTTGACGATCCAGCCGCCCAGGATCGGCGCGATCGCCGGCGCGATCGAGAAAATCATGGTGACCAGCGACAGCAGTCGCGAGGCCGCCGCACCCGCATACAGGTCGCGGATGATGGCGCGACCGATGACGACGCCGGCGCCGGCCGAGATCCCCTGCAGCATGCGGAATGCCCACAGGTAGCCGACGCTGTGCGAGGCGGCACAACCGAGCGTGGCCAGCGCGAACAGTGCCAGCGAGCCAAGGATGATGTTGCGCCGGCCGAATGCGTCCGACAGCGCGCCATGCCACAGGATCATCACCGCGAACGAAAACATGTAAGCGGTCAGCGTTTGCTGCACTTCGAGCGGGCTGGCGTTGAGCGTGGCCTGAATGTTGGGGAAGGCGGGCAGGTAGGTATCGACCGAGAACGGCCCCAGCATCGCCAGTCCGGCCAGGATCAGGGCCAGCAGATTGCTGCTGATCAGCAGCAGGGGCGCGGTGGTTGGCGGAAGGGGAGGCTGACGGTCGAGCGGCATGGCGGGCTTCTGTTGGTATTGTTGTGGATATCCGATCCGCCTTTGCCAGCTGGCTCAGGCTGCCGGC
>DATJCV010000364.1:0-11767 GCA_035497775.1 Burkholderiaceae bacterium
CGGAACTGGCGCAACAATGCTCGGCGGTGACCACCGAATTCGAGAACGTGCCGGCCGCAAGCCTGGCATTCCTGGCGCGGGATAGTTTTGTCGCGCCTGCCGCCGCCTGCGTCTCGATCGCCCAGGACCGCGCCGCCGAAAAGCGCTTCTTCGCCGAATGCGCGCCGCTCTCGGGAGTGCTGCCGGCGCCGCATTGTCTGATCGCATCGGTAGCGGACATCGACGCCGCGGATGAAGCCTTGCTGCCCGGCATCCTGAAAACCGTGCGGCTCGGCTACGACGGCAAGGGCCAGGCGCGCGTCAAGACCGGCGCCGAACTGCGCGCGGCCTTTGCCGCCATGGGCGAGGTGCCGTGCGTGCTGGAAAAGATGCTGCCGCTGGCCTATGAAATCTCAGTGCTGGCCGTGCGCGGCGCCGACGGCCAGTCGGTGGTCTACCCGATTGCGGAAAACGCCCATCGCGACGGCATCCTGCTGACCACCACCGTGCCCAGCCCCAACGTCAGCGCCGATTGCGCGCAGCGGGCGCAGGCGGCGGCGCTGGCAGTCATTGCCCGGCTCGGCTACGTCGGCGTGCTGTGCATCGAATTCTTCGTACTGCGGGATGGTTCGCTGGTGGTCAACGAGATGGCGCCGCGCCCACATAATAGCGGCCACTACAGCATCGACGCCTGCGTCACCAGCCAGTTCGCGCAGCAGGTGCGGGCGATGGCGCGCCTGCCGCTGGGCGACGCGCGCCAGCATTCCCCTGCGGTGATGCTCAACATTCTGGGCGATATCTGGTTCGAAGGCGCTGCCGGTGCCGCGCGCGAACCGGCATGGGATGAGGTGCTGGCGCTGCCGGGCGCCAACCTGCATCTATACGGCAAGCGCGAAGCGAGGCGCGGCCGCAAGATGGGGCATGTCACCTTCGTTGCGCCGACGCTGGAAGAGGCGCAGGACAACCTGCGGCGGGCTTGTCGCGTGCTTGGCATTGCCCTGGCGTTTCCCGAGAAAGCGGCTGTCGCCGGCTGCGGCGAGATCAAAGGCGGCAGTGCATGATGGCGAACAGCCTATACCATGATGCCTTGGTATTTGCATACTCCATGATGCAGATCGTTACGTCGCTAGTTGAATAACAAGATTTTTAGCATACTCCACCCATGACTCAAGCTCGCAAAGGCATCATCCTGGCCGGCGGTTCCGGCACCCGGCTCTACCCGGTAACGATGTCGGTTTCCAAGCAATTGCTGCCGGTGTACGACAAGCCGATGATCTACTATCCGCTTTCCACACTGATGCTGGCCGGCATCCGCGAGATTCTGATCATTTCGACGCCGCAAGATACGCCGCGCTTCGAGGAATTGCTGGGCGATGGCCGCCGATGGGGACTGAACCTAAGTTACGCGGTGCAGCCAAGTCCGGATGGCCTCGCGCAAGCCTTCATCATTGGCCGTGACTTCGTCGCCGGCTCGCCCTCGGCGCTGATCCTCGGCGACAATATTTATTACGGCCACGACTTCGAGCGGCAATTGTGCGTTGCGTCGGCCCGCGACGAGGGATCCACGGTGTTTGCCTATCACGTGCTGGATCCCGAGCGCTATGGCGTGGTGGAATTCGACGCCGCCCGCCACGCCGTCAGCATCGAAGAAAAACCGCTCAAGCCGAAATCGAATTACGCTGTCACCGGCCTGTATTTTTACGACAGCCAGGTGTGCGACATCGCTGCCGGCATCCGGCCATCCGCGCGCGGCGAGTTGGAAATCACCGATGTCAACCGCGCTTATCTGCAACGTAATCAATTGAACGTCGAATTGATGGGGCGCGGTATGGCATGGCTGGATACCGGCACCCATGAATCGCTGCTCGATGCCAGCCAATTCATCGCGACCATCGAAAACCGGCAAGGCTTGAAAATCGCCTGTCCGGAAGAAATCGCCTATCGAAAAGGCTATATCGACGGCGCTCAGCTGGAAGCGCTGGCGCAGCCGCTGAAGAAGAATGGTTATGGCCGCTACTTGCTGCAACTGCTTGAAAACAAGGCGTTTTGATGGTGAGAATGAAGGCCAAGCGACGGCCGCGCCTGCAATCGATCGCCGCAATGTCGCACCGCTGGCAGCAGCGCCCCGTCGTGTGCCGCTATGCCAGCCACAGTGAAGTGAGGGGATAGCAATACGTATGATTGCCTCTCATGCCGTATCACAAACCTGAATCATCCCCATGACCCGTATCCTCCTCACAGGAAAGACCGGCCAGGTCGGCTATGAACTGGAGCGCAGCCTGCAAGGCTTGGGTGAGATCATCGCGCTCGATCGCAGGCAAATGGATTTGTCCAACCTGACCCAGGTGCGCGCCGTCATCCGCGACCTCAAGCCGACGCTGATCGTCAATCCGGCTGCGTACACTGCGGTGGACCAAGCCGAGAGCGAACCGGAGCTAGCGATGCGCATCAACGGCGACGCGCCCGGCGTGATGGCGGAAGAAGCGCGCCGGCTCGGCGCGGTGATGATTCACTATTCGACCGATTATGTATTTGATGGCAGCAAGGTCGATCCTTATCAGGAAGATGACCCGCCGTGCCCGATCAATGTCTATGGCTCCTCCAAGCTTGCCGGCGAGCGGGCGATCCAGGCCGCCGCTATCCCGCATCTGATCCTGCGCACCAGCTGGGTATACGGCATGCGCGGCAAGAACTTCCTGCAGACCGTACTGCGCCTGGCGCAAGAGCGGGATGAACTGCGCATCGTCGCCGACCAGCACGGCGCGCCGACATGGTGCCGCACCATCGCCGACGTCACCGCGCATATCGTGGCGCAGGGCCATGGCGCACGTCACGCGCCCGCATGGTGGCAGCAACGTTCCGGCATCTACCATTTAAGCGCTCGCGGCCGGACCAGTTGGCATGGCTTCACCGGCGAAATCCTGGACCACGCGAGTCTGGCTAAACGGCCGCTGTTGACGCCGATTCGGACAGAGGATTATCCGTTGCCAGCCACACGGCCGGTGAATTCTGTGCTCGATACCGCGCTGTTGCGCAAGACGTTTTGCGATCTTCCACAGTGGCAGCAGACGTTGCGGCTATGCATGGGGAGCGTGACATAAACGGTCCTGATTAGCTACCTATCTTAGATGGCGTCAGTTTCATCATCCCTGCGCAAGCGGGAATCTAGGTTACCGTCCGCCCGGAACCAGGGCGGGATAGAAGCATGCCCTGGCAGCGCACAGCGCAATACGATCCGCAAAAAATTGACTTAACACAACGCAATCCCATTTGCAGTATGTTAACATTCGTGTTCATTGATTGAACGTTCCAAATATTCATCTCTCCAACACTACGCTGAACCATTACGGCCTCGGCTGTTTCGAATTTCGAGAACCAAAAACGGATTCCAACAAATTGTTCAACCCATCCCTGCAAGAAGAGAACCATCTCAAGGTTCTACGCCTTCTGGAAGCCAACCCGCAGATGAACCAGCGCGATCTGGCCAATGCGCTCGGGGCAAGCTTGGGTAAAACAAACTATTGTATTAAGGCATTGCTGGACAAGGGCTTCATCAAGATGCAAAGCTTCAGCAAAAGTCCGAAGAAACTGGCTTATGCCTACCTGCTGACCCCCGCTGGCATTGCGGAAAAAGCCGGTCTCACGATTCGATTTCTGGAGCGCAAGATTGCCGAGTACGAAAACCTGACACAGGAAATCGAAGCGTTGAAATCCGAAGTAAAAAAATCAAACGGCGCTCATGACTAACCAGAAAATTACTGCCGTCATCTTGTGCGGCGGTTCCGGCACGCGCTTGTGGCCACTGTCGCGCAAGAGCTTCCCCAAGCAGTTCGTGCCTCTGGTTGACCACAAAAGCCTGCTGCAGTTGACCCTAGAGCGTGTGGCGCAGGTAAATGGCAGTGATTTCGCAGCGGAAGTGATGTGTGTAGCCGCCGAAGAGCATCGTTTCCTGGTGAGCGAAGCGATGCAAGCCGCCAAGATCGAGGGGCGCATCATTTTGGAGCCGGCCGGCCGCAACACGGCGCCGGCCATGGCGTTGGCGGCGCTGAAGGCGGCGCCGCAAGACCTGTTGCTGTTTTGCCCGTCCGATCACCATATCCCGGATGCGCAAGCGTTCGCCGCCATGGTGCAAACCGGTCGCCAGACGGCACAGCAAGGCGCCATCGTGACCTTTGGCGTGGTGCCCAGTTTCCCAAGTACCGCCTATGGCTATGTCGAGCAAGGGGCGGCCAACGGCGACGGCAGTTTTACCGTTCAGCGTTTCATTGAGAAGCCGGCTGCCGACAAGGCGCAGGCGCTGATCCTGCAGGGCAAGGTGCTGTGGAACGCGGGGATTTTCCTGGCGCAGGCCGATACGCTCCTCGCCGCGCTGGAAGAATACGCAGCCGATATCCTGCAAAGCTGCCGCCAGGCGATGGCGCAAGCCACGCATGACCAGCAATTCATCCGTCCGCAGCCGGAGGCGTTCGCCGCCTGCCGCGCGGATAGCATTGACTACGCAGTCCTGGAGCGGCATACCAACGTGGCAGTGGTGCCGTTTGCCGGTGCCTGGAGCGATGTCGGCAGCTGGAACGCCGTGGCCGACTTGAGCGCGGCGGACGAAGATGGCAACCGCATCGACGGCCAGGGCGTCGTCGTGCAAAGCCAGCGCACCTATATCCATGCGCCGCACCGCGTCGTGGTCACGTTAGGCACGCAAGACCTGTTGGTCATCGACACTCCCGATGCATTACTGGTGGCGGCCAGTAGTCACGTCGAGCAGGTCAAGAGCGTCGTGGCGCAACTGGAAAACCGGCACAACCCGGAAGCCAGCATGCACCGCAAAGTGGCGCGGCCCTGGGGTTGGTACGACGGCATAGACCGCGGCGAGCGCTTTCAAGTCAAGCGCATCATGGTCAAGCCCGGCGCTTCGCTCAGCCTGCAAAAGCATTACCACCGTGCCGAACATTGGATCGTCGTACGTGGCACGGCGCAAGTCACCAAAGGCAGTGAGACGTTTCTTCTTACGGAAAATCAGTCGACTTATATTCCGATCGGCGAAACACACCGCCTCGAAAATCCCGGCAAGACCGATCTCGAAATGATCGAAGTCCAGTCCGGCAATTATCTTGGCGAAGACGACATCGTCCGATTTACCGACAACTACGGCAGGGCATAACGAATGAAAATAGCATTGATCACCGGCGTGACCGGCCAGGACGGCGCTTACCTGGCTGAATTTCTGCTCAAGAAGGGTTACGTCGTGCACGGCATCAAGCGCCGCGCTTCGCTATTCAACACCGACCGCATCGATCATTTGTACCAGGATCCGCACGTCAGCAATCGCAACTTCGTCTTGCACTACGGCGACATGACAGATTCGTCCAGCCTGATCCGCATCATCCAGCAAGTGCAGCCGGACGAGATATACAACCTCGCAGCCCAAAGCCACGTAGCCGTTTCTTTCGAAGAACCCGAATACACCGCCAACTCCGATGCGCTGGGGGCCTTGCGCGTGCTGGAAGCCATCCGCATTCTCGGCTTGGAAAACAAAACCCGCTTCTACCAGGCTTCCACCTCCGAACTGTACGGCTTGGTGCAGGAAACGCCGCAAAAGGAAACCACCCCGTTCTATCCGCGTAGCCCGTATGCAGTGGCCAAACTTTATGCCTACTGGATCACTGTTAACTACCGTGAAGCCTACGGCATGTATGCCTGTAACGGCATCCTGTTCAATCACGAAAGCCCGATCCGGGGCGAAACCTTCGTCACCCGCAAGATTACCCGTGCCTTGGCACGCATCAAACTTGGCCTGCAAGACTGCTTATACCTCGGCAACCTCGACTCACTGCGTGACTGGGGTCATGCCAAGGATTACGTCGAGATGCAGTGGCTGATGCTGCAACAGGACAAAGCAGAAGATTTCGTGATTGCCACCGGTGTGCAGCACAGCGTGCGCCAGTTCGTCGATGCTGCGGCGCACGAACTGGGCGTCAAGATGCGCTGGGAAGGCAAGGGTGTGGATGAAAAAGGCTATGACGAAGCAGGCAACTGCATCGTCGCGGTCGACCCCCGCTACTTCCGCCCCACCGAAGTCGAGACCCTGCTGGGCGATCCCACCAAGGCTCGGGAAAAACTGGGCTGGACCCCGAAGGTCAACTTCAGGGAACTCGTGGCCGAGATGGTCCGGGAAGACCTCAAGTCAGCAGAGCGGGACGAGCTGGTGAAAGTCCATGGCTATAAAGTCATGAACCACCACGAATAAGCCGGCGCCGACCATGAACGTCGACAGCAAAATCTATGTGGCCGGCCATCGCGGCCTGGTCGGTTCTGCGCTGATGCGGCAATTGCAGGCGCGCGGATACCGCAATCTGGTGACGCGCACCCACGCCGAGCTCGATCTGACGAACCAGTCTGCGGTCCAGGCCTTTTTCGCCGAGACAAAGCCGGAATGCGTATTGCTGGCAGCCGCCAAGGTAGGCGGCATCCATGCCAATAATACTTACCCCGCCGAGTTCATTCATCAGAACCTGGCGATCCAGACCAACGTTATTCATGAGGCGTGGCGTAATAACGTCAAGCACCTGCTGTTCCTGGGCTCTTCCTGCATCTATCCCAAAAATTGTCCGCAGCCGATCAAGGAAGAATATCTGTTCACCGGCGAGCTGGAACCCACCAACCGGCCCTATGCCTTGGCCAAGATCGCTGGCATCGAAATGTGCTGGTCATACAACCGCCAATATGGCACGCGCTATATCGCTGCGATGCCGACCAATCTGTACGGCCCAAACGACAACTACGACTTGGACACGTCGCATGTGCTGCCGGCGTTGATTCGCAAGATGCACGAGGCCAAGCAGAACAATGCCAAGAAAGTGGTGGTATGGGGTACCGGCAGACCTAAACGGGAGTTCTTGCATAGCGACGATATGGCCGATGCGTGTTTGTATTTGCTGGAACAACCTGAGGAAAAGTTGCAAGGCCTGTTTAACGAGGTGGCGCCACCGTTGGTGAATGTTGGCTGCGGGGAAGATCTTTCGATCAAGGAATTGGCTGAGATGGTTAAAGATATCGTTGGTTTTACCGGTCAACTCATTTTCGACACCAATAAACCGGACGGCACGATGCGTAAGGTGATGGACGTCAGCAAAATTCGCCAGATGGGTTGGCAGGCGCATACCGTTTTGCACAGTGGTGTGCGGCAAGTATATGACGATTTTAGTATGCGATATCTATAAGTTGCGAATGCCAAGGCCTCTCCTCTCTATAAGAAAGAATATCTTTGCCACTTAATACGATTAACCGGAAAGATTATTTGGTTTTTTGGCTTGATTTTTTGTCAAATAATAATTTTTAAAAAATAGAAATATTGCCCCTTAACTACTGATCGCAGTTTATTTATGCCTGACTACAAAAGCCAAAGTATCGCCAAATTTAAAAATAAAAATTCCTTGATTGGCATTGTTGGGCTTGGCTATGTCGGTTTGCCGCTAATGCTGCGCTACAACGCACTTGGTTTTCAAGTGCTGGGTATCGATATTGATCAAAACAAGGTGGACAAACTCAATGCCGGCCAAAGCTATATCGAACACATCGGCAGTGAATATGTTGCCAAGGCACGCGCCACTGGTTTCGAAGCCACCGCCGATTTTCGTCGTGCCGCTGATTGCGACGCATTGATTCTGTGCGTACCAACCCCGCTGAATAAATACCGCGAACCAGACCTGAGTTTCGTCACCAACACCACTGACGCGCTCAAGCCCTACCTGCGCGTCGGTCAGGTGATATCGCTGGAAAGCACTACATATCCCGGCACCACCGAAGAAGAGTTGCTGCCTCGGGTCGAACAGAGCGGGCTGAAGGTAGGACACAGCATCTTCCTGGTCTATTCTCCAGAGCGTGAAGATCCCGGTAACCCTAATTTCGAAACCCGCACCATTCCGAAGGTCATCGGCGGCCATACTCCGGCTTGCCTGGAAGTCGGCATTGCTCTTTACGAGCAGGCGATCGATCGGGTGGTGCCGGTCAGCTCCACCAAGGTCGCAGAAATGACCAAGCTGCTGGAAAATATCCACCGCGCCGTCAATATCGGCCTGGTCAATGAAATGAAGATCGTAGCCGACCGTATGGGTATCGATATCTACGAAGTAGTGGATGCCGCGGCTACTAAACCTTTCGGTTTCACGCCGTACTATCCTGGCCCCGGTCTGGGCGGCCACTGTATCCCAATCGACCCCTTCTACCTAACCTGGAAAGCCCGCGAATACGGCCTGCACACGCGCTTTATCGAGTTATCTGGAGAAGTCAACCAAGGCATGCCAAAGTATGTAGTTAGCAAGTTGATGGATGGATTGAATAACAATGGCCGTGCGCTCAAGGGCAGCCGCGTACTGGTGCTGGGCATTACCTATAAAAAGAACGTCGACGATATGCGCGAGTCGCCATCGGTACATATCATGGAGCAAATCGAAGCCAAGGGCGGCATCGTTGCCTACAGTGATCCGCATGTGCTGGTATTCCCGAAAATGCGCGAACATCATTTTGAGTTGGCTAGCGAGGCGATGACGGCACAAAACATTGCCAGCTTCGATGCCGTGATACTTGCCACTGACCATGACAAGTTTGATTACGAACTGATCAAGGCCAGCGCCAAATTGATCGTCGACAGCCGCGGCAAATACCGGGCTCCGGCGCCCCACATCATCAAGGCCTGATCAATCACGTTCACAAAACATGCTGGCAAGGCTGGGATACGCTTTGCCGAGCTGACTAAAATCGCAAGGAGTTTGAAGTGAAAAAATTCGCTCTGATTGGCGCCGCCGGCTACATCGCACCGCGCCATATGCGTGCCATCAAGGACACTGGAAATGTGCTGGTTGCTGCCTACGACATCAATGACTCGGTCGGCATCGTCGACAGCATCTCGCCGCAAAGCGAATTCTTCACCGAGTTCGAGCGCTTTTACGAACATGCTTGCCGCCTCAAGCGCAAGCTGGCGACCGCGCTCGATTACGTCGCCATCTGCTCACCCAACTACCTGCACCAATCGCATATCGCCGCCGGCCTGCGCTTGGGCTGTGATGTGATCTGCGAAAAACCGCTGGTACCGACCCCGGAGATACTGGATGAGCTGGCGCTAGTCGAGCAGGAAACCGGCCAGCGTCTGTACAACATTCTACAACTGCGCCACCATCAGGCGATTCTCGACCTCAAAGACAAGGTCGCCCGCGAAGCCAGCCAGCACAAATATGATGTCGAGCTGACCTACATCACCTCGCGTGGCAAGTGGTACATGGAAAGCTGGAAGGGCGATCCGCGCAAATCCTTCGGCCTAGCCACCAACATCGGCGTCCATTTCTACGACATGCTGTACTTCATCTTCGGCAAGCTGCAGCGTAATGTGGTGCACTTTGCTTCCGAATACAAAGCAGCCGGATATCTGGAGTATGAAAAGGCACGCGTGCGCTGGTTTCTCTCGATCGATGCCAACGATCTGCCGGAGTCGGTAAAAGGCAAGCAGCCGACCTACCGTTCCATCACCGTGGGCGGCGAGGAAATTGAGTTTTCCGACGGTTTCACCGACCTGCACACCACTAGCTATTGCGAAATACTCGCCGGTCGCGGCTACGGCATTGAGGATGCGCGCCACTGTATCGAAACCGTCAACACCATTCGGTCGGCTGCCATCGTCACACCGCAAAATGACGAAGGCCATCCGTACCTTAAGACAATAAGCCGCCGATCCTAATAATGAGCCACTACCAGCATCCCAGCGCCATCGTTGATGACGGCGCTCAAATCGGCCAAGGTTCGCGCATCTGGCATTTCGTCCATGTTTGCAGCGGTGCGCGCATCGGCAGCGGTGTATCGCTCGGCCAGAATGTCTTCGTCGGCAACAAGGTGGTGATCGGCGACAACTGCAAGGTGCAGAACAACGTCTCGGTGTACGACAACGTCACCCTCGAAGAAGGCGTATTCTGCGGCCCCAGCATGGTCTTCACCAATGTCTACAATCCGCGTTCGCTGATCGAACGCAAAGATCAGTACCGCGATACCCTAGTCAAGAAGGGCGCTACCCTCGGCGCCAACTGCACTATCGTCTGCGGCGTTGTCGTTGGTGAGTACGCCTTTGTGGCAGCCGGCGCCGTCATCAATCGCGATGTTAAACCCTATGCCCTGATGGCAGGCGTTCCCGCCAAACAGATTGCCTGGATGAGCCGTTACGGCGAACGACTGGATTTGCCGCTCGAAGGTGATGCTACTGCACAATGTCCGGCTTCCGGATATCGATACCAACTCGACAATGGAAACTGTATATGTCTCAATCCGTAATGCCTTTCATGGACTTGAAGAGCCAATATGAAGCACTCAAGCCACAAATCCAAGAGCGGATCACCCGGGTTCTGGAACATGGCCAATACATCATGGGACCTGAAGTTTTTGAGTTGGAGGAAAAACTTGCTGAGTACGTAGGGGTGAAGCACTGCATTAGCGTCAGTAGCGGCACGGACACCTTGCTGATAGCCTTGATGGCTTTGGGTGTTGGACCAGGAGATGAAGTTATTACGACGCCATTCACTTTCATCGCTACCGGCGAAATGATTGCGCTACTGGGAGCAACGCCTGTGTTTGTGGATATCGACCCCAAAACCTATAACATCGACCCAGCCAAGATCGAAGCGGCAATTTCGCCGAAAACAAAAGCCGTCATGCCGGTAAGTCTTTATGGGCAATGTGCCGATATGGACGCTATCAATCTTATTGCGACCAAGCACGGGTTGCCAGTTATTGAGGATGCGGCCCAATCTTTTGGCGCAACGCATAACGGACGAAAGTCCTGTGGTCTGAGTACCATCGGTTCGACTAGCTTTTTCCCCAGCAAGCCGTTGGGTGGCTATGGCGATGGTGGTGCGTTGTTTACGAACGATGATGCGTTGGCCAAAGTCATGCGGGAAATCCGGATGCATGGGCAAGATCGGCGGTACCACCATCCGCGGCTGGGAATCAACGGTCGACTTGATACTCTTCAGGCGGCGATTATTCTTGCGAAGATGGAGCGTTTTCCTTGGGAGGTCGAGCAACGGGAAAAAGTCGCTATGAATTACACGAAATTGTTAAACGAGCAGCGCCCAGATATCCTGACACCGTACGTTGATCCGCAGAACACCAGTGTCTATGCTCAATATACTATCCACGTGGAGGGACGCGATACCTTGGTCCAGCACCTGAGCAATGCAGGCGTGCCGACTGCGGTGCACTATCCGATACCACTTCATTTGCAGCCGGCCTACGAAAAATTAAGCCTGGTGAAGGGTGATCTGCGGCTCGCCGAATCAGCCTCGGCTAGGGTACTGAGTTTGCCAATGAGTGCGGATATGAGCCTAGCGACGCAAGAGCGTGTTATCAATGCTTTGATATCGTCAGCTGCCTGTTAATGATCTCAATTGTTCGACAAACGTTTGCTCAATCGAAATATATTCGAGATATTTTCTGGCAGGGATCCGGCAATGTCCTTGCGCAAGCGCTTGGCGTTCTCGCGATGCCGATATTGACGCGTCTGTATACACCAAGCGATTTCGGGACGCTCAATCTTTTTGCGCAGGTGGTCGCAGTGTTGACGATTATTCTCACCTGGCGCTACGAGTACCTCATTGTCCTGCCTAAGGACGAGTCGCATGTCAGAATTATGTTTCGATTTCTCACCACGGTTGGGCTGATCGGGACAATTTTTCTAACCACGGTTGGCTATTTCTACGGTGAACATGTTGCCAAGCTCTTGGGTGACGCACAGCTGGCGATTTGGCTGAGC
>DATJCV010000365.1:0-16284 GCA_035497775.1 Burkholderiaceae bacterium
TTGATCGTCTCGGCCTTCGCGCTCGGCACAATCATGGTCGACATCCCGGGCCTGACGCCGACCAAGCTGAAATATTTTTCCTGGCACAAATGGATCGGCGTCACGGTGTTGGCCCTGGTCGCGCTGCGCCTGCTGTGGCGCTTAACCCATGCGGCGCCAGCCTATCCGGCCGCGATGCCGGCCTGGCAAAAGGGCGCCGCCCATGCCCTGCACGGGCTGCTCTACGCGCTGATGTTCGCGATCCCGGTCTCCGGCTATTGCTACAGCCTGGCGGCCGGCGTGCCGGTGGTCTATCTCGGGGTTCTACCCTTGCCGGTGCTGATCGCTCCCGACCCGGAATGGAAGGCTGTCCTGAAACAGGTCCATTACGCGCTGAACATGGCCCTGCTTGCCACGTTCGTGCTGCATGTGGCGGCGGCGCTCAAGCACCAATTCATCGACAAGGACGGCGTGCTCAAGCGCATGCTGCCCTGATTCCCCGTTTTCACATGAAAGGATTTTCATCCATGTCCAGAATCTCCCTGATGCCCCGGGCCACGGCCGGCGCCGCCGCATTGGCGCTGCTGCTGGCCCTGCCCGCGCTTGCTTCCGCACTCAAGACCGCCCCGGAGAAGAGCAGTGTGAGCGCGGTCTTCAAGCAGTTAAGCGTGCCGGTCGAAGCGAAATTCAAGAAGTTCGATGCCCGGATCAGCTACGACGGCGCCAACCCGGCAGCCGCGAAGGCCAGCGTGGAAATCGACATCCCCAGCTTCGACCTCGGCGACCCCGAATACAGCAAGGAAGTGTTGAAGAAGGAATGGTTCAACGCCGCCGCATTCCCGAAGGCGAGCTTCGTCTCCAGCGCGATCAAGCCGGCCGGTTCCGGCAAACTGGAAGTTGCCGGCAAGCTCACCATCAAGGGCAAGACCACCGACGTCAGTTTTCCGCTGACGGTAAAAAAGGAAGGACCAAACCAAGTTTTCGAAGGGTCGCTGCCGATCAAGCGGCTCGTCTTCAATATCGGCGAAGGAGAATGGAAGGATACCAGCATGGTCGCCGATGAAGTCGTCATCAGGTTCCGCATCGTCGCGGCGCAATAATCGTTCAACCCACTCACTCAACAAGGAATCGCACATGCAAATCAAGCATCTGGTCGCCGCCCTGCTGGCGGCCGCTTCGGCTTCGGCCTTCGCCAACACCTACAACATCGACCCCAGCCATACCTACCCGAGCTTCGAAGCCGACCACATGGGCATCTCGACCTGGCGCGGCAAGTTCACCAAGACCAGCGGCACCGTCATGCTCGACCGCGCGGCCAAGACCGGCGCGCTGGACATCACGATCGACGCCAACTCCCTGGATTTCGGCCACGCCAAGATGAGCGAACATGCCAAGAGCAAGGATATGTTCCATGTCGAGAAATTCCCGACCATCACCTACAAGGGCAAGTCGATCAAGTTCGACGGCGACCAGCCGGTCGCGGTCGAAGGCGAGCTGACCTTGCTCGGCGTCACCAAGCCGGTGACGCTGGCGATCAACAAGTTCAAGTGCATCCCGCATCCGATGTTGAAGCGCGAAGTCTGCGGCGCCGACGCCAGCGCGCAATTCAACCGCACCGACTTCGGCCTGAACTACGGCGTGCCGATGGGCTTCTCACCGGAAGTCAAGCTGGCCATCCAGGTCGAAGCCGTCAAGGCGGATTAAGCGCGCGCCCGGCAGCGCGGGGCGGCGATTAACGCCGCGCCGGCGCCGGTGCGCCGACTCTTTTTTTACACCGGAACGGAGCTCGGAACCATGGGGGAACGATACCTGCGCAGCATCCGCCTGATGGTGGAGTGCTATCACGCTTTCGAGCGCATGTCGGGCACGCACATCCGCACGCTCAACCTGACGCCGCCGCAGTTCGACATCATCGCTACCCTCGGCAACACACCGGGCATGTCGTTCAAGGAACTGGGAGAAAAGACGCTCATCACCAAGGGCACCCTGACCGGCGTGATCGACCGGCTGGAAGCCAAGGGCCTGGTCGAGCGGACCGCCAGCCACGAGGACCGGCGCAGCACCATCGTCGCGCTCACCGTGGCCGGCGAACACGAATTCCAGCGCATCTTCGCGCCGCACGTCCAGTTTTGCAAGTCGCCGTTCGCCGACTATTGCAAGGAAGACTTCGCCGCGTTGGAGAAGGAGCTGGGCAAGCTGAAGGCCAGCCTGAAGAAGTGCCCGGCCAGCTTAGCGGAATAAAACGGCGGCGCCATCCATCAAAAAGCCAGCATCCAAGCTGGCTTTTTTTCAGGACTCTGCTGCCGTATCAAACCACCGCGCCGTCGGTCTCGCTCTTTTCCTTGACCGGCTTGATCAGGTCTTCGCGCTTGACGCCCAGCCACATGGCGATGGTCGAGGCCACGAACACCGACGAATAGATGCCGAACATGATGCCGATGGTCAATGCCACTGCAAAATAATGCAGCGCCGGGCCGCCGAAGAAGAACATCGACAACACCATTACCTGCGTCGAACCGTGCGTAATCACGGTACGTGAAATGGTACCGGTGATGCCGTGGTTGAGTACCTCGGGAGTCGTCATCCGGTTGCAGCGGCGGTCACGGAAGGTCTCGCGCACGCGGTCGAACACCACCACCGATTCGTTGACCGAATACCCAAGCACCGCCAGCACCGCAGCCAGCACGGTGAGCGAGAACTCCCACTGGAAGAAGGCGAAAAATCCCATGATGATGATCACGTCATGCAGGTTGGCGATGATCGCTGCGACCGCATACTTCCATTCGAAGCGGAACGCCAGGTAGATCATGATGCCGATCACCACGAAGCCGAGCGCCATCAAGCCATCGTGGGTCAGTTCGTCACCGACCTGCGGCCCGACGAATTCAACCCGCTGCAGCTTGACGTCGGGGTTCTGTTGCTTCAGCGCGTTGACCACGTTCTCGCTTTGCTGCGCCGAACTGATGTCTTTTCGGGTTGGCAGCCGGATCATGACGTCGCGCGCGGTGCCGAAGCTCTGCACCTGGTTATCGGTGTAGCCCAAGCCTTCGACGGTCTTGCGAATGCCGTCCAGATCGGCCGGCTGCGAATAGGTGATTTCCATCACCGTACCGCCAGTGAATTCGATGGACAGGTGCAAGCCGCGATGCAACAGGAAAAACACCGCCAGCACGAACGTTATGGCCGAGATGACGTTGAAAACCAACGCATGGCGCATGAACGGAATATCTTTTTTGATGCGGAAAAACTCCATCACATCCCTTTCTGTCCGGGCTTCGAGCAGCCCGGGAATATCAGCCTACAGGCAGCACGGCCGCGCAACTGCAGCAGCCGTGTTGCGTTTTTTGTCAGGATCTCAGGCAGTCGGTTTCCAGACGTGCCCGATCGACACCGCGCTCAGTTTTTTCTTGCGCCCGTACCACAGGTTGACCACCCCGCGCGAGACGAACACCGAGGAAAAGATCGAGGTCGTGATACCTAGGCAGTGCACCACGGCAAAACCGCGGATTGCGCCGGAACCGAAAATCAACAGCGCCAGGCCGGCGATCAGCGTTGTCACGTTGGAGTCCAGGATCGTCGCCCAGGCACGCTCGAAGCCGTGGCTGATCGCCATCTGCGGCGACATGCCGGCGCGCAGTTCCTCGCGGATGCGCTCGTTGATCAGCACGTTGGCGTCGATCGCCATGCCCAGCGTCAGTGCTATGGCGGCGATACCCGGCAAGGTCAGAGTTGCCTGCAGCGTGGACAGCACGGCCACCAGCAACACCAGGTTCACCGTCAGCGCAAACACGCTGAAGAAACCGAACAGGTGGTAGTACAGGATCATGAAGATCGAGATCGCGATGAAACCGTACAGGGTCGATTCGAATCCCTTGTTAATGTTGGCTGCCCCGAGTTGCGGCCCAATGGTGCGCTCCTCGATGATCTCCATCGGCGCTGCCAGCGAGCCGGCGCGCAGCAGCAGCGCCAGGTCGCTGGCCGCTTCGGCCGAACCCATGCCGGTGATCTGGAAGCGGGCGCCGAGTTCGTCGCGGATCGTCGCCACCGTCAGCACTTCACCCTTGCCTTTTTCAAACAGCACGATCGCCATCGACTTGCCGATCTTGTCGCGCGTGGCGCTGCGCATCTTGCGCCCGCCGTCGCCGTTCAGGTCGATGCTGACCGACGGCTGGTTATTCTGGTCGAAGCTGGCGCTGGCATTGGAAATGTAGTCGCCGGTAATGATTGGCTCCTTGTACAGCACCACCGGCGCCCCCTTGCCGACCTTGAACAATTCCGAACCGAACGGAATCGCCGCGGTTTCCTCGGTGCCGCGCGCCACCGACTCATCCACCATGCGCACTTCCAGGGTGGCGGTGCGGCCGATGATGTCCTTGGCGCGCGACACGTCTTGCACGCCCGGCAACTGCACCACGATGCGATCCGCTCCCTGGCGCTGGATCACCGGCTCGGCTACGCCGAGTTCATTGACCCGCTTGGACAGGGTCGTGATGTTTTGCTGCACGCCGTCCTGCTGCGCGGTTTTCAGCGCTTCCGGCTTCAGCGTGACGATCAGCTTCAGGCCGTTGGCGTCGCCGGCTTCAGCCAGCGACACATCCTGCAGGTCGCTGGCCAGCACCGCGCTCGCCTTGCTGCGGGTGTCAGCGTCGCGAAAGCTGATTTCGATCTGGTCGCCGGCGCGCGTGATGCCGGCATGGCGGATGTTCTTGTCGCGCAGGATGCCGCGAGCGCCACTCAGCAGGCCCTGCAGCCGCTTGTTCAACAAGGCCTTGGTATCGACTTGCATCAGGAAATGTACGCCGCCGCGCAAATCAAGGCCCAGATACATCGGAAACGCATGCAGGCTTTGTAGCCACTGCGGCGTATTCGGCACCAGGTTGAAGGCGACGCTATAGGCCGGGTCGGTCTGATCCGGGTTCAGCTTGCTTTCCAGCAGCGACTTGGCCTTGAACTGGGTATCGGTGTCGAGAAAGCGCGCCCGCACCGATCCCTGGGTACCGCTTGCTTCAAAAAACACGCCATCCGGCGTCAGATTGCCTTCCTGCAAAATCTGCTCGACGCGCGGCATCAGGTCGGCTTCGACCTTGACTGTCACCTTGGCACTGGCAATCTGTACCGCCGGCGATTCGCCAAAAAAATTTGGCAAGGTGTACAACGCGCCGAACAGGAGCGCGACAACGATCACGGCGTATTTCCAGAGGGGATAGCGATTCATAGCAATTCAGCATTCAATGTTGCGCGGCAGCGGCGCCTTGCGGTAGCGCGCCGAACCGATACGGTGGATACCGGAGCGCCGGCAAACGCCGGTAGCCGGCCCAGGACAATTACAAGGAAGCCTTGATCGTACCCTTCGGCAACAGGGTAGTAACGGCAGCTTTCTGAATGACTACTTCAGTGCCGTTCGCCACTTCCAGCGTCACGAAATTGTCAGCCACCTTGGTAATCTTGCCGAGCATGCCGCCGACAGTTGCCACTTCATCGCCCTTGGCGAGCGCATCCATCATCGATTTCTGCTCTTTCTGGCGCTTCATCTGCGGCCGGATCATCAAGAAATACAGCACCACGAACATCAGGATGATCGGCAAGAAGCTGGTCAGGTTGCCACTCAATCCCACCGCATCACTGGCAGTCTGAGCATAAGCATTGGAAATAAACACGGAGGACTCCAGTTGGTTGGTTCAAAACAGCTTCGCATTTTAGCATTCTGCGCCAGCGCCCTTGCCAATTCCCTGGCCGGCAGGTGCCGCCGTTCGGCTAGATGCCGCGGGTGCGTTCGGCCTGGAATTGCAGCATGAAAGCAGGGAAACGGCCATCATCCAGCGCGCGCCTAATATCGCTCATCAACTGCAGGTAGTAATGCAGGTTGTGGATCGTGTTCAGCCGGGCGCCGAGGATTTCGCCGGTACGGTGCAAATGATGCAGGTAGGCGCGTGAGAAATTGCGGCATGCATAACATTCGCAGCTGTCGTCGAGCGGCTTTTCATCTTCAATATAACGCGCATTCTTGATCTTGATGTCGCCAAAGCGGGTAAACAGCCAGCCGTTGCGCGCGTTGCGGGTTGGCATCACGCAATCGAACATATCGATGCCGGCGGCCACCCCGGCCACCAGATCTTCCGGCGTGCCAACTCCCATCAGGTAATGCGGCTTGGCCGCCGGCAGGCGCGGCCCGATATGCTCAAGCACGCGCAGCATTTCTTCCTTCGGCTCGCCGACCGAGAGGCCGCCGACCGCGATGCCATGAAACGGCAATTCTTCGAGGCCGGCCAGCGATTCGTCGCGCAGGTGCTCGAACATGCCGCCCTGGATGATGCCGAACAAGGCGTTCGGATTTTCCAGTTTGGCAAACTCGTCGGTGGAACGCTTGGCCCAACGCAGCGACATGCGCATCGACTGCGCCGCTTCGACCTCGGTGGCCGGGCGCTCGCCAATCTGGTACGGCGTGCATTCGTCGAACTGCATCACGATGTCGGAATTCAGCGCGCGCTGGATCTGCATCGATATTTCGGGCGACAGGAACAGCTTGTCGCCGTTGACCGGCGAGGCGAACTTGACGCCCTCTTCGCTGATCTTGCGCATCGCCCCCAGCGAAAACACCTGGAAGCCGCCGGAATCGGTCAGGATCGGCTTATCCCAGCCCATGAAGCGGTGCAGGCCGCCAAACTTGTCCAGCACGTCGATGCCGGGTCGCAGCCACAAATGAAAGGTATTGCCGAGAATGATCTGGGCATCGATTTCCTTCAATTCCAGCGGCGACATCGCCTTGACCGAGCCGTAGGTGCCGACCGGCATGAAGATCGGCGTTTCCACCACGCCATGGTTGAGTCGCAGGCGGCCGCGGCGGGCGCTGGTCTGGCCGCTGTCGTCGGTTTTCAGGAGCTGGAATTCAAGCATGGTCGGTCCGGGTCAGAAGCATGGCGTCGCCATAGCTGAAAAAACGATAGCGTTGCGCCACTGCGTGGGCGTAAGCGGCCTTGATCTGCGCATAGCCGGCGAAGGCCGACACCAACATCAGCAGCGTCGATTTCGGCAGGTGAAAATTGGTGATCAGCCGCGTCACCGTGCGGAAGCGATAACCGGGCGTGATGAACAGCGCGGTATCGGCGCTGCCGGCCTGCAAGGCCCCGCTTTGCGACGCCGACTCCAGCGCGCGTAGGCTGGTGGTGCCGACTGCGACCACGTCGCGCCCGGCGGCCTGCACCGTGCGCACGGCGTCCACCGTCTCCTGGCTGATGGTGTACCACTCGCTGTGCATCTGGTGCTCGGCCAGGTTTTCGGTGCGCACCGGCTGGAAGGTGCCGGCGCCGACGTGCAGCGTAACGAATGCCAGTTGCACGCCTTTGGCGCGCAGCCGGTCCAGCAGCGCCTGGTCGAAATGCAGGCCGGCCGTGGGCGCGGCCACCGCGCCCGGCGCCTGCGCATACACCGTCTGGTAGCGGCTTTCGTCCAGGGCGGTGGCCGCGTGGTCGATATAGGGTGGCAGCGGCAGCCGGCCGTGCGCCTCGACCAGCTCCAGCACGTCGCCGGGAAATGTCAAAGTGTAAAACTCGCCGCTGCGCATCCCGACGTCGACCTCGAATGCATCCGCCAGCCGCATCGTGCTGCCCGGCGGCGGCGATTTCGACGCGCGCACCTGGGCGTGCACGGTGCGCGCGTCGAGTATCCGCTCGATCAGCACCTCGACCTTGCCACCGCTTTCCTTGACACCGAAGAAACGCGCCTTCAGCACCCGCGTATCATTGAACACCAGCAGGTCGCCAGCGTGCATCAGGTCGACGATGTCGACAAAGCTGCGGTCGATCAGCGCCTCGCCGTCCAGCTGCAGCAAACGCGAGGCGCTGCGCTCGGCCAGCGGCGTTTGCGCGATCAGTTGCGGCGGCAGCGTGAAATCGAAATCGGAAAGCGAATACATGGGAAAACAGTAAAAGGAAGATGGGCGGCACGCGCGGCCATGCATGCCGCGGCAGCGCTTACAATGGCAAGCCACGCACCAGCAGGCACGGCTCTCGGCAAACCTGCTATTTTACGCGTTGCCGCTTTCATTACGGCCCCGATATGCCGATCGCGAACCAGAAACCATCCAACCGCGCCCCGCGTTCCCCGCCAGCTGCCAGTCCTGGGACTAGCCGCGCTGGCCGCATCGCGCACAAACTGACCGCGCTCGGGTTGCATACCGACATCGATCTGGCCTTGCACCTGCCACTACGCTACGAAGATGAAACACAGATCGTGCCGCTGACCGCGGCACTGCAATCGGCCGGCCGGATCGGCGGTTCGGCGCTGCAGGTCGAAGGCGTGGTCAGCGCCTGCGAAATCCAGTACCGGCCGCGGCGGCAGCTGGTGGTCACGCTGGCCGACGAGGATGAGTGTGCGGCTGGCGACGTCCAGCTCACGCTGCGCTTCCTGAATTTTTACGGCAGCCAGGTCAAGCAACTGGCAATCGGTCACCGGGTGCGGGCGCGAGGCGAAATCCGGATCGGCTTTTTCGGCGCCGAAATGGTGCACCCCACCTATAAAATCGTGCAGCGCGACACCCCGCTGTCAACCGGACTGACACCGGTCTATCCGGCCGGTGACGGCCTGCCGCAGGCGTATTTGCGCAAGGCGATCGCCGCCGCGCTGGCGCGTGTCGACTGGCACGATACGCTGCCGCCGGAACGCCTGGCGGCGCTGCAACTGGCGCCGTTCGAGCAGTCGGTGCGGCTGCTGCACAATCCGCCGCCAGAGGTTGACCAGGTCGCCTTGCAGGAGCGCACGCATCCAGCCTGGACCCGCATGAAATTCGATGAGCTACTGGCACAGCAGCTATCGCTCAAACGCGCGCAACAGGCGCGCCGCACCCGTAATGCCGCCGCCTTGCCGCTGGTGGGGCCGTTGTGCGCAGCGCTGCAGGCGCGCCTGCCGTTCACGCTGACCGCCGCCCAGCAGCGAGTATTGGGCGAAATCCGGACCGACCTCGGGCAAAGCTACCCCATGCAGCGCCTGCTGCAAGGCGATGTCGGCAGCGGCAAGACCGTAGTGGCCGCGCTGGCGGCGGCGCAGGCGATCGACAATGGCTTCCAGGCGGCCTTGATGGCGCCTACCGAAATCCTGGCGGACCAGCATTTCCGCAAAATCGCGAGCTGGATCGAACCGCTGGGTGTTACCGTCGCGTGGCTGACCGGCAGTCTGAAAAAAAAGGAAAAGAGCACGGCGCGGGCAGCGATCGAGGCGGGTACCGCGCAACTGGTGATCGGCACTCACGCGCTGATCCAGGACGACGTGCATTTCCCGAAACTGGGGCTGGTGATCGTCGACGAGCAGCACCGATTCGGTGTCGGCCAGCGCCTGGCGCTGCGCAACAAGGGCTTGCCGCACGACGATCTGCTTCGTCTTCCCCATTCGAAAAACATGGTGCCGCACCAGTTGATGATGTCGGCCACGCCGATCCCGCGCACGCTGGCGATGACGTATTACGCCGATCTCGAAATCTCGGTAATCGACCAGTTGCCGCCCGGGCGCACACCGGTACTGACGCGCGCCATCGACCAGAACCGGCGCGAGGAAGTGATCGCACGGGTGCATGCGGCCGCGCTCGAAGGGCGGCAGGTATATTGGGTCTGTCCGCTGATCGAGGAGTCGGAGGTGCTGCAGCTGCAGACCGCCACCGAGACCCACGCGATGCTCAGTGCGGCGCTGCCGGACTTGCGGGTCGGATTGGTGCACGGACGCCTGAAGCCAGCCGAGAAACAACAGGTAATGGAGGCCTTCACGCGCGCAGAAATCCAGCTCTTGGTGGCCACCACCGTGATCGAGGTCGGGGTCGACGTGCCCAACGCCTCGCTGATGGTGATCGAACACGCCGAGCGCTTCGGCCTGTCACAACTGCATCAGCTGCGCGGCCGGGTCGGGCGCGGCAGCACCGCGTCGGTCTGCCTGCTGCTGTATCAAAGCCCGCTTGGCGCAGTCGCCAGGCAACGCTTGCTGACCATGCGCGTAACCGCCGACGGCTTTGAAATCGCGCGCCGCGACCTGGCACTGCGCGGTCCAGGCGAATTTCTGGGCGCCCGCCAGTCGGGTCAGGCGATGCTGCGCTTTGCCGATTTGGAACGCGACCAATGGCTGGTGGAGCGGGCGCGCGATCTGGCGCAAGAACTGCTGGAGACGGAACCGGCCACGGTGCGCGCCCACCTGGCGCGCTGGCTCGGACAGCGCGAGGAATTTTTGAAAGTCTGAAGCCGGGACGCTAGTGCGATGTTGCCTACCTGATGGCGTGCAACACCGTACTAGGCGCCGTCCATTTCCTTGCGTTGGCGCTCCATGAAGTTGGCCAGCGTATCGATCCCGCGCAACTGCAAAATGGTATTGCGGACCGCGGCCTCCAGTAGCACCGCCAGGTTGCGGCCGGCAGCCACCGGGATCACCACCTTGCGCATCGGCAAGCCAAGCACATCCTGGGTATGCGCATCGATCGGCAAGCGCTCGTAGTTTTCGTCGAGCGTGCCGCGCCGCACCAGATGCACGATCAGGTTCAGCCGCATTTTGCGGCGCACCGCAGTTTCGCCGAAGATGGTCTTGATGTCGAGCAGGCCCAGGCCGCGCACTTCGAGCAGGTTTTGCAGCAGCGGCAGGCAGCGGCCTTCGATCATGTTGGGCGCGATGCGCGCGAATTCGACGGCGTCATCAGCCACTAGGCCGTGGCTGCGCGAGATTAGTTCCAGGCCTAGTTCGCTCTTGCCAAGGCCGGATTCGCCGGTAATCAAAACGCCGACACCCAGCACATCCATGAACACGCCGTGCATCGTCACCCGTTGCGCCAGTTTCTTGGACAGGTAGACGCGCAAGTAATCAATCACCTGCGCCGCCGGCAGCGGCGTCGAAAACAGGGCGATATTTTTTTCATCGGCCACCGTCAGGATATCGGCCGGCGTTGCCAGTCCCTGCGCGATGATGAACGCGGGTGGCTGACCAGCCACCAGTTCGGCGGTCTGATAGCTGCGGGAAGCCGGCGACAGCCGCTGGTAGTACTCGGTTTCCTGGTGGCCGAACACCTGGATGCGGCCCGGATGGATCAGGTTCAGGTGGCCGACCTGATCGGCAGCGGACGCGGCGTCGCCCAAAATCATTCGCTCGCCGCCGGGAAAGCCGGCAAACCAGCCAAGCTCGAGCGCTTCGCGGTTATCGTCGTACAGCTGCTGGATCGAGAGAGAGGTAGCGGCAAGCATCGGGACTCGTGCAAACGGTGGCAAAAACGATGGCAAAGGCAGCACCGCAGCCCGGCGCAAGCGCGACTAGCCGAACTTCAGCAGGCTGGGTTGCCATTGGACGATCCGCTTATAGGCGGCGGCGGCGTCCGGGTCCTTGATCAGGCCGGCACGAAACGCCTCGTCGGAAAACATTTCCGCGATTTCCGACAGGATTTCCAGATGATGCTGGGTCACGTGATCAGGAATCAGTAGAAATACCAGCAGATTGACCGGCAGGCCGTCCGGCGACTCGAACGGGATCGGTTCGTGCAGCCGCACAAACGCGGCCAAAGGCGCTTTCAAGCCCTTGATGCGACCGTGCGGGACGGCCACGCCATGCCCGAGTCCGGTCGAACCGAGCCGTTCGCGCGCAAACAGGTTGTCCGATACGGTCGAACGGGCGATGCCGCAATTATTTTCGAAAATCAGTCCGGCCTGCTCGAATGCACGCTTTTTGCTGGAGACTTCCAGGTCCAGCACAACGTTGTCCAAAGTCAGGATGGTGGCAAGATTGGTCATGGCATTTGCGCAGATGCTGCAGCGCACAAAATGAATATTCGATGCAGATTATAGGCCACTTCACAGCCGGTGCAAGCCGAGCCTGACGCTCTTTTGATTCTACTCGCGGAAATCATCGCGGCGGGCGCCACGGGCGCTACTGAGCGGCCATGTCCGTCACTCATTCCACAAGGGAGTATTTTGAAATACGAAGGAAAACAAAGCGGCTTATGCTGAAAAATCAGCATACTCATCAATTTTTACAATTTTTCCAATACCCAAGCGAGCGCTGCGGCAAGACGCTTACTGGCGCGCGTTGCGCCGGTTGGAGGGTCGCATGGCACTGCTGAAATTGCTCCGCCAGGGATTGATGTCGAGACCGCCGCGGCGCGTGTAACGCGCATATACCGACAACTTGTGCGGCCGGCAACGGCGCAGGATGTCGATGAAAATGCGTTCCACGCATTGCTCGTGGAATTCGTTGTGCTCGCGAAAACCGATCAGGTAACGCAACAGGCCCTCCTGCTCGATCGGCGCGCCGACGTAATGGATCTGCACACTGCCCCAGTCCGGCTGGCCGGTCACCAGACAGTTCGACTTCAGCAGATGCGACAGCAGGGTTTGCTCGATCGGCGGCCCCGGCTCGGTCTGCAATAGCGCCGGGTCCGGCTGATAATGATCGACCTCGATATCCAGCCGATCCAGCAACAGGCCGTCGAGCTCACCCATTTCCAGACTGGGGAACTGTTCCGGCAGGATCAGCTCGATCTGGATCGGCATGCCGAAGCCGGCCGACAAATCCGCGCGCAGCAGTTCCAGCAAGGCCTCGGAACCCGCCAGCCGGGTCTGGTTAAAGGAATTCAGGTACAGCTTGAAGGATTTCGATTCAATGATATTGGGCGAATCGGCCGGCACCGTGAGGGTGGCGATTGCCAGTTGCGGCTTGCCGCGCAGGTTCAGCCACGAGATTTCGTAAGCGTTCCACAGGTCAATGCCGAAAAACGGCAGTGTGCCGCCGATGCCAAGTTCGTCGCGCTTGGTCCGGCGCGCGATCGGGAACAGCAGCGACGGGTCGTATTGGCTGATGTAGACCGCAGGCTGGCCCAGCGGCGAGCCGTATGGCGTGGGAAAACTGGTCATGGCGGAAAAAGAGGCAAAACGTGTATTTTGACAGAGTTCGCGCTGCGCCAAGGGAGCGCCTGGAGCGAGCGGTCATCGACACCAGTTGCCTCTAACGCAAGCGCAAAAAGCCTTCATCACGACAAAAAAAAATGATAGCATTTGCAGCCCGTCGTCCCGACTTGCGCCTGTTCACCCAAGGCTTGGCCGCCAGCGTCGGCGCGAGCCCCCTGCCCCCAGCGATCCTGGCCCCAGAAGCGCGCTCGCAGCTCCCCCTATTTGCTAAAGGAACGATCTTGAAATACGCCAGTCTGGACGACTTTCTCGTCATGGTCGCCAAACGCGACCCCAATCAGCCCGAATTCCTGCAAGCGGTCAAGGAAGTGATGACCAGCCTGTGGCCGTTCATCCGCGCCAATCCGCAATATGCCGAGCACGGCTTGCTGGAGCGCCTGGTGGAGCCGGAACGGGTCATCCAGTTTCGCGTGGCATGGGTCGATGACCACGGCCAGACCCACGTCAACCGTGCCTTCCGCGTCCAGCACAGCTCGGCGATCGGCCCGTTCAAGGGCGGCATGCGTTTTCATCCGTCGGTCAACCTATCGATCCTGAAATTCCTCGGCTTCGAGCAAACCTTCAAGAACGCGCTGACCACGCTGCCGATGGGCGGCGGCAAGGGCGGCTCCGACTTCGACCCGAAGGGCAAGAGCGATGGCGAGGTGATGCGCTTCTGCCAGGCGCTGATGTTCGAGCTTTACCGCCACCTCGGCTCGAACATCGACATCCCGGCAGGCGACATCGGCGTTGGCGCGCGTGAGGTCGGCTTCATGGCCGGGATGATGAAAAAACTCTCGAACGACGCTTCCTGCGTCTACACCGGCAAGGGCATTGCCTACGGCGGCAGTTTGATGCGGCCGGAAGCCACCGGCTACGGCGTGGTGTATTTCGCCGAGCAGATGCTGCGCCGGATCGGCAAATCGTTCGACGGCATGACGGTGTCGGTATCCGGCTCCGGCAACGTGGCGCAATACGCGGTGGCCAAGGCGATGGAAATGGGCGCCAAGGTGATCACGGTGTCCGACTCCGGCGGCACCGTCATCGATCGCCATGGCTTCGATGCGGAAAAATTGGCGGCGCTGCTGGACTTGAAGAACGTGCAGCGCGGCCGACTGGATCAGTTCGCCCGCCAGTTCGACCTGATCTATGAAGCCGGCAAGAATCCATGGCACGTACCGACCCAGATCGCGCTGCCATGCGCGACACAAAACGAGCTGGACGGCAAGGATGCCGAAGCGCTGGTCAGGAATGGCGCAATCTGCGTGGCCGAAGGCGCCAACATGCCGTCGACGCTGGACGCGGTGGACGTGTTCCTGAAATCGGGCACGCTGTACGCGCCGGGCAAGGCCAGCAACGCTGGCGGCGTCGCCACGTCGGGCCTGGAAATGTCGCAAAATGCCTTGCGCCTGTCGTGGCGCCACGCGGAAGTCGACGAACGCCTGCACGCGATCATGAAAGACATCCACGAAAACTGCGTCAATCACGGCAAGGCCAGGAACGGCAGCGTCAACTACGTCGACGGCGCCAACATCGCCGGCTTCGTCAAGCTGGCCGACGCCATGATGGCGCAAGGCACGTACTGATCGACTCGAACAAAAAAACGCAGCGGTTACGCTGCGTTTTTTTTCGCCCGTCCGCGGCGTTCGTCAGCCAAGAAACAGCTTGTAGGCCGGGTTGGCGCTTTCATCCAGATGCGGATAGCCCAGCGTCGCCAGAAATTCGCGGAATGCCTTCATCTCTTTTTTGGGCACCTGCAGGCCGACCAGGATGTGGCCAACGTCGCCACCCTCATTGCGGTAGTGGAACAAGGAGATGTTCCAGTTGGGCGCCATGCTGTCGAGGAAGCGCATCAGCGCACCCGGCCGCTCGGGAAATTCGAAGCGGTACAGCAGCTCGTCCGGCGCCAGCCGGCTCTTGCCGCCCGCCAGATGGCGGATGTGCAACTTGGCCAGTTCGTCATGCGTCAGGTCCAGCGTCGGAAAACCGTGTTTTTCGAAATTGCGCGTGATCTTGCCCGATTCGTCGCGATTCGAGATCTGAATCCCGACAAATACATGGGCTTCCCGTTCGTCATTGATGCGGTAATTGAACTCGGTTACGTTGCGCGGCCCGACCAGTTCACAAAAGCGCTTGAAACTGCCGCGCTCTTCCGGCATCGTCACCGCGAACAACGCCTCCCGTGCCTCGCCCACGTCGGCGCGCTCGGCGACGAAGCGCAGACGATCGAAGTTCATGTTGGCGCCGCAGGCAATCGTCACCAGTGCTTCGTTGCGGATCGGTTTCTTGTTCGCAGCCGCGCGCTCGACATACGCCTTGGCGCCGGCGATCGCCAAAGCGCCGGCTGGCTCCAGGATGCTGCGCGTATCGGTAAACACGTCCTTGATGGCGGCACAGACAGCATCGCTGTCGACCAGGATGATCTCGTCCACATACTGCTTGGCCAGGCGGAAGGTTTCCTCACCCACCAGCTTGACCGCGGTGCCATCGGAAAACAGCCCGACGTCGTTCAACGTCACACGCCGTCCTGCGTTCAGACTGCGCGCCATGGCATCCGAGTCGGTGGTCTGCACGCCGATGATCTTGATATCGGGGCGCACCGCCTTGACGTAGGCGGCGACGCCGGCGATCAGGCCGCCACCACCGATGGCGCAAAAAATCGCATGGATCGGATTCGGATGCTGGCGCAGGATTTCGACGCCGATGGTGCCCTGGCCGGCGATCACGTCCGGGTCGTCAAACGGGTGCACGAAAGTCAGTTTCAGTTTTTTTTCCAAGGTCAGCGCATGATTGTAGGCATCGGTGTAAGAATCGCCGAACAGCACCACTTCGCCGCCGCGCGCCTTGACCGCGTCGATCTTCACCGGCGGCGTGGTGGTCGGCATCACCACCACGGCACGGCAGCCGAGTCGCGCCGCCGACAGTGCCACACCCTGCGCATGATTGCCGGCCGAAGCGCAAATCACGCCATGCTTCAACTGGGTCGGTGTCAGGTGCGCCATCTTGTTGTAAGCGCCGCGCAGCTTGAAGCTGAACACGCTTTGCATGTCTTCGCGCTTGAAGTAAATCCGGTTACCGAATCGCTGCGACAGCGCCGGCGCCAGGTCGAGCGGCGTTTCGATGGCGACGTCGTAGACGCGCGCCGTCAAGATTTTTTTCAGATAGTCAGTGGTCATGGAGAGGAGGGTTGGACTGGCAAATGCGGTGCCGGCGCTGGATTGTTTGAGGCTAATTATAATGGAGGCCCTGCCACGTCCAGCGCCGGCAGCGACGCACACGCAGCCAACGGCCTGCGCGCCACTGCCACGGAAAGCCGATTTTGCTCCTCTCGCCCCCATGTCCTCGATGATTGAAGCCGGCGTTCTCTGGATTTTGGGAGCGCTGGCATTGCCGCAAGTAGGCCTGAGCT
>DATJCV010000366.1:0-8123 GCA_035497775.1 Burkholderiaceae bacterium
GCCCGCGACCTCTTCCATCCGCATGAAGGCCGCGCTTTGCGCGAGCCGGCTTCTATACACCATTGGTAGCACCAGATCAGGACGCCACGGCGCGATCGCTTCATAGCGCTTCACCACCGCGCGCTCACGAAACAGCGCCTGATAGCGCTCGCGTGTTTTAGGCTGGATCGTGAACAGCACCAGCCCGGCGGTTTCGCGATCGAGGCGGTGCATCGGCGCCAAAGTGTCGATGCCGAGCTGGCGCTTCAGACGCACCAGCAGCGTTTCCTGCACATAGCGGCCGGAGGGCGTGACAGGCAGGAAATGCGGCTTGTCTGCCACCACCAGGTAGTCGTCCTGATATAGCACCGTGGCCTCGAAGGGAATCCGCGGCTCGGCCGGCAGGCTGCGGTAGTAGTGGATTTTCGTGTGCGGCCGGTAAGGTGCTTCCGGTGCGAGCGGTGCGCCATCGGCGTCGAGCACCTCGCCGCGCTGCATGCGCGCCAGCCATTCTTCGGCGCCGACGTTGGGGAAGCGCTGCCGTAGGAAATCCAGAATGGTCGGCCAGCCGCCGGGCGGCAGCGCGACGCTGCTGGGGCCGACGCCGTTCCTGTTCGGCGGCGCGGCGCGGTGGCTACGTCTAGCCGGCCGCATCCAGCCGCCGGGCGCGCGCTAGGCGCCACTCGCCATCCGCTGCGCCGGCGTACACGTCCTCGGCAGTGGTCGCGGTTTCCTGCAGCTTGGTGTCGAGCGCGATGCGGTTGTCGAAGACGAAGCATTCGCCTTCCCAATCCTGTTCCGCATCCGGCATCGCCTGGAAATAATTCAGGATGCCGCCTTCCAGCTGGTAGATGTCGATGCCGAGCTCGGTGAGCGCGGCGCTGGTTTTTTCGCAGCGGATACCGCCGGTGCAATACATGGCGACGCGCTTGCCCTCGGCCTTCCAGGTTGGTGCCTGCGCCGCCAGGTAGGCCGGGAAGTCGCGGAAGTTGGCAACTTCCGGATCGACCGCGCCCTTGAAACGGCCGAGGCGGAATTCGAAGCTGTTGCGGTTGTCGATCAGAACCACATCGTCGGCGGCGATCAGGCGGCGCCAGTCGGCCGGACTGACATCCATGCCGGCGCCCTTGCCGGCTATCGTTTCGCCCGCAACGCCGAGCGCGACGATTTCTTTTTTTACGTGGACCTTGATGCGGTGAAACGGCGCGGTCTTGCAGCCGCTGCGCTTGAAGACGATGTCGGCAAAGCGCCGCTCGAAAATCGCATCGTTGCGCAATGCCTGTTCGAAGACATCGAGCGCCGCGGCGCTACCGGCCAGCACGCCGTTGATGCCTTCCTGCGCCACCAGGATGCTACCGGTCAGGTCGCGCGTGAGTTCGCGCAGGTGCGCCGCCACCGCGTCCGGATCGGGCAGTGCGGCGAACTTGTAGAAGGCGATGTGAAACAGCGGGCTGGCATCCAGCTGGCTGGCAAGGGTGGTCGTATGCATGATGGAGGGAATTGTCGCAGAATCGGCGCGCCGCAATGCGACGCAAGGCTTTAAGCCATTTCGAAAACCAGCTCTGCGACGGCAGACCTTATTTTTTGCCGCCGATTGTCACCGGCACAATTTCCAGCGCCATCTGGACCAGCGGCTTGACCAGGATCTGGTAGCTGTCGACATCGAAGACGCGCCGCGCCGGCCGCTTGAGCGCGGCTTGGCCGTCGCCCTGGTCGAACGAGCCGAGATAAAACCAGTGGTCGACCACATGGGTCTGGCGCCAGCCGTCGCACTCCTCGACGATCCCGACCGCGCCCGGGTACGGCCAGACCACGATGCGCAAGTCTTCCAGCGCCTGCCGCAGGCGCAGCGCATGCGTCTCCAACGATTCGGCGCCGACACAGGCGCCGCGGCAACGCGCCAGCTGGCGCGCAAAGCAGGCCCGGCCGCGGCTGCCGGCTTCCAGCCCGGTCACGACGGCGCACAGCTGGTGCGCCTCGATCAGCGCGCGCAGCCTTTCCAGCGCGGCGCGGCGCGTGGCGAACAATCCGTACAAGCCTTCCGTGGTGGTGAAGTCCAGCTCGCGCGCATAGGCGATTTCGGGCGCGCCGTCGCTGCCGAGCCGCAAGGTGCACATGTCGCGCGTGCGCCGCAATTTCTTGTTGTGCAGCGGCTGCAACTCCTTGATCAGCCGCGATTCCAGCAATAGCGCGCCGATCTCGCCGGCGGTGCGGCGGAATTCGACGGTGCGGCTCTGCTTCAGCAGGCGCGCTTCCTGCGGCGTGCGCAGGTGGGACAGCACGCGGCTGCGGATGTTGACGCTTTTGCCGATGTACAGCGGGGTGCCGGCTTCGTCGCGGAAAATATAAATCCCTGGGCGGGAGGGCAAGGCATCCAGGCTGTCGCGGTCGATATGGGCCGGGTATTCGAAAAGGTCGGCCGGCTCAGGCCCGATCAGCAAACCTGCTGAAGTGATGCGTACTGGCATGTAAAGCGGAAATCTGGAACGAAGAGGAGCGGCCGGCGGGGCGGCCACGAGGGAATTTGACTGAGGGGAACTCGATAATGCACTGCATACACGCACAGTAATTTTGCAGCATGGATCCGGCGTTTCCTGCTTGCCAATTTCCCCGGCTTCCTATGTCTCCATCCCGCCATCGCAGTATAGCCGGCGCGGCCGATGCGTGGTTTAGCAGATGCCGACGCGCTGTGAAGCGCCGAGCAAATCCTGCGCAACGGCAGTGGCGACGCGCGGGCATCGTTACGCTGCTTCCGAATAATTTTCCGCCAAAGCGCAGCCATATATTGGCAATTTGTAGCTGCTTGCAGCTGTTTGCATCAAGAACAGAACAACTTGCGCAAGGAACGACTCAAAAATCACGATGTCTATTTGTCAAGGATTGTTAGACGTGACATGAGTTGCGCAGCAACCACTCTTTTAATTTCCGATCGCGTTGAGCAAGCCATCAAACCAGAAAGGATTTGCAGCCAGCCCATATAGCCGCCGACTGTTGCAATGTGCGGCTCTTTCCAATAACAACAGGAGAATCACATGCAAACCGGATCACTCGGGCCAGACGTTTACTCGGTTGACACCATAGATGCCGGCGATGCGCGTACCGCTGGGGTATCGTGGGGCGCGGTCTTTGCGGGAGCGGCGGTAGCCGCGGCACTGTCGCTGATCTTGTTGATCTTGGGATTTGGCCTCGGATTGTCGGCGGTATCGCCATGGTCCTACAACGAACATGCGACCGCACTGGGAGCGGCATCCATCATCTGGATTGCCTTCATGCAGTTGGCGGCTTCTGCGATCGGCGGCTATCTGGCGGGGCGCCTGCGCGTCAAATGGGCCAGCGTCCATGCCGATGAAGTCTACTTCCGTGACACTGCGCATGGCTTGCTGACGTGGGCGGTGGCATCGTTGTTCACGGCGGCTTTGCTGGCCGGTGCGACGCGTGCCGCACTGGGCGGTGCGATCGATATCGGTACCGGGGCGTCCGCGACGGCCGCCCCGGCCGTGGCTGCGGCCGTGACCTCTTCCCAGTCCAATTCCGCATCCCCTGCCGGCGCCGCTCCGTTCGACTATTTTTCCGATATGCTGCTGCGCTCCGAGCAAACCGCGCCGCAAGCCGATAGCGAGGCGAGTCGCCGTGAGGTGAACCGGATTTTCCTGACCAGCATTGGCGCCGGCCAGCTGGCACCGGACGATCGGGCTTATTTGGCGCAGCTGGTCGCCAATCGAAGCGGCATGAGCCAGGTTGAAGCGGAGCAGCGGGTCGATGCAGTTTATGGGCGCGCCGCCAAGGCTGCGAGCGACGCCAAAACCGCCGCCAAGAATGCCGCTGAAACCGCACGCAAAGCGGCGGCCCATTCAGCATTGTGGATGTTTGTCGCGCTGCTGCTGGGTGCGTTCGTCGCCAGCCTTGCCGCTACCGTCGGTGGCCGCCAGCGCGACCACGTGCCGGTAATCGCAGGCTGAATTGTTCAACCCCGCTTAACCGTTCTGGAAAATTCCATGCGTTCCATCCTACTGTGGCTCATCGGCGTTCCGATCCCGATCATTATTTTGATCGCGCTGTTTGCGCACTGACCAGCCTCGTCACAAAGGTCAGCGTGCGCGAAGCAAGTGCGCCAGCAATGGCAAGGCCTGCTGCGACGGCTGTTCCGTCTTAAACGACAGCAAATGGTCGGCGCGCGTCTTTCCCAGATTGATGGCGACGATCGGCTTGCCGGCCTCGGCTGCGAGCCGGCACAAGCGGTAGCCCGAATACACCATCAGCGACGATCCCACCACCAGCAGCGCATCCGCATCCTGCAGCCATTTCTCGGCCGCCTCGGTACGAGTGCGCGGCACGCCGTCGCCGAAAAAGACCACGTCCGGCTGCAACGTGCCGGCGCAGTGCAGGCAATATGGAATATGAAAATCTCCGAGTTGAGCCGGCTCCAGATGCGCATCACCATCCGGTGCAGGAAGAGGAATGGGGACGAGCCAGTCGGGGTTATTTTTTTCAAGCAATGACTGGATCAATCCGCGCGAAAACTGTGCACCGCAGTCCAGACAGACGACCGAATGGATGTTGCCGTGAAGCTCCACGATCCGCAGGCTTCCCGCGCGTTGCTGCAGACCGTCCACATTCTGGGTGACGATGCCGGCCAGGCGCCCGTTCGCTTCCAGTTCGGCGATCGCACGGTGGCCTGGATTCGGCTGCGCCTGCGCCAATAGCGGCCAGCCCGCCATGCTGCGCGCCCAGTAACGCTGCCGCACGGCTTGACTGCGCCGAAATTCCGGGCCTTGCACCGGCGCCTTGCCGCGGCGCACGCCGTTCGGATCGCGATAGTCGGGAATCCCGGAAGCCGTGCTGATGCCGGCGCCGGTCAGCAGCAGCAGATTCCGATATCGCTCAAGAAAGTCCGCCAGCTTGGTCACACTGCCTGTTGCAGTAACACTCACCATGCTCCTGTCCTCATGTCTCGCTACGCACCAGCTTACCTTGCCATCGTCATATTAAGACTCATCGCCGGACAATACCCGGCGTGCAGGGTCTGTGCCTCCAGGAGCGGCCTCGCACGCATCATGCTGGGTTCAATCCGATGGTCGGCCTATCTCTATCGTTGCGCATCCGCGACGACTGGAGCACCAGCGGATTACTCGGAGAAGCGACATGGGTTTCCTTGTTTTGACCGGCCCGCCATCGCGCCCATGGCGGCTGCCGGAGTTGCGCAGAAAGCAAGGATCAGGAACCGGACAATATTGACGCATGTCAAAAGACCAGTGGGTGCACTCTGAAACCGGATGATTTCCACTACATTGCCAAGAGCTCCCGAGGCTGGCCTTGGGTCAGGGAAAATTCAAATCGATTCCGGTTTCTTGTATTTCGTTTTTCCCGGTAGCGGGAGGTAGCGCATGAAATGGGCTGTTGTTGGCTTGTATGCAATCGCGATTTTATATATCCACACCCGTGGCCAGGTGCGGTTGCCGTGGCTGCGCCAATTGTTCGATCATTCTTCAATCGTCGCGCCGTTGAATATGCTGATGGTGCTCCTGTCGCGGCCGCCCGCCACGCCTTATTTTGCAGTCGGTAATTTTGCGGAATTGCAGCCGCTGCAAGCGCACTGGGAACAGATTCGGACTGAAGCGCTGAATCTGATCGAGCAGGGAAAAATCAAGGCTGCAGAAAAAAACGACGATGCCGGTTTCAATTCATTTTTTAAAAATGGCTGGAAGCGTTTTTACCTGAAATGGTACGACGCCAGCCATCCGTCGGCGACGCTATTTTGCCCGTATACCGTGGCCTTGCTGCGCGCCATACCGAGCGTGAAGGCGGCGATGTTTGCCGAACTGCCAGCCGGCGGCAAGCTCAATCCGCATCGCGATCCGTACGCCGGTTCGCTGCGCTACCACCTTGGCCTGGTGACGCCAAACAGCGAGCTATGCTTTATCGAAGTGGACGGCCAACGCTATAGCTGGCGCGATGGCGAAGGGGTGGTGTTCGATGAAACCTTCCTGCACTGGGCACAGAACGGCAGCGACAGCAACCGCATCATCCTGTTTTGCGATATCGAGCGGCCGATGCGCTATGGCTGGGCCCAACGCCTGAACAAATGGCTCGGCAAAACCATGATGACAGCGGCCAGTTCGCCCAACGAAGCCGGCGACCAGACCGGCGGCATCAACAAGCTGTTTCGCTTCGTCTGGAGCGCAGGACGATACCGGCGCCGGCTGAAGGCATGGAACCGCACCGTGTACTACGGAATCAAGGCGGCGCTGATTGTATCGGTTGGCCTGTTCGTCATCTTCGTTTAGTCGGCCGTCAGCCGCTGCACACCGCACGCGGCGCGGCACCGGCCTGCTCCTGCTCGGCGGCGAATATCACGCACCGACATTGATCGCGGCCATTGCGCTTGGCCAGATAGAGTTGCTGATCGGCGGTTTTGACAAGTTCCACCCAAGTCACGGCGGCGCTTTCGTGCCGAGCCAGGACCGCGATCCCGATGCTGACGGTCAGTTGGCTGTCCTGCCGGTTGCGGTAGGACCGCACCGCCTTCAGGATCCGCTCCGCCGCGCCGACGCTGGCGGCTTGGTCCATGTCGGGAAACAGGATGCAGAATTCCTCGCCGCCATAACGGCTCACCATGTCCTGCTGACGGCAGTGCGCGCTCAGCAGCCGGGCGACATCGACCAGCACCTGATCGCCGGCATCATGCCCCAGGCTGTCGTTGATGTTTTTGAAAAAATCGATGTCGAGCATGGCGACCGTGAGCGGAACGTGATGCTGCAACGCATGCGCCACTGCGCGCTCGCCGGCGGCAGTGATGGCGCCCCGGTTCAGCAGCCCGGTCAACGCGTCTTCGCTTGCCATGCGGCGGTTTTCGGCAATGATCCGTTCGAAATACATCAGCATCAAGCCGGCGCCGCACAGCAGCAGGCAGGCCAGCGGCGCAAAATACACGAGCGCCACCTGCATCACATCCGGCGTGCGTGTCATGCTCGTCTGCAGCCCGCCCAGCAATAGCAGCACACGCAGCGCGTAGATGAGCAGCAGGCCGCAGGTCGCACCCAGCGCCAGGCGGCTGGCAAAGGTATGCCGATGCCGATGTCCGCGCTCGATTTCCCGCAACCAGACGATCACCATCACCAGCACGAAGCATGACACCAGCAGCGAGCGTTGGGCGACGCTGGCATCCAACATCAGCCCCAGAGCGAATGCCAGTATGAAGATCACAGCCAGCACCCGACCGGCGCGGCTGGCACGCCGCTGGTAGAAGAGTTGCATTCCCCACCAGCTGTAAATCCCGCCAAGAATGATGCCGCAGTTGCCGAGCATGAGCTTGGCGTAGTTCAACTCGCCGGCGTTTTCGGTGACCACCAGAATCCCGGCACCGGTTAACAGCATGCCGATGCCCCAATAGCGAGTACATTTATCACCCGGCGCGAAGCGATGGATACCGAGCATGACCAGCCCGCAGCAAAGCTCCGCGATGAAGATGGCAATTCCGGCTGGCAAAATTTGCATGAGACATCTGGATCGGATTAGATGCCACATGGTAACTTTACCGGCACTCGTGCGGCGAGTTATTTACGGTGCGGGCACCGTCAGGATCGGCCGGTGCCGGCGGGTTGGCTGGCACTGGGAGATGACGCGTCAAGCAACATACTCCCATGATTTATATTGATTTTCGTTTATGAGACCAAACTAAACTACATATACTCCCACATTAAAGACCCTATTAAGTTATCTGTTGGATTCTTTCATGCCTTCCCGTCTTCGCGGGAACGACAGAAGGATGGTCTTTTGCTTGATTCAATGTCTTATGAGGGCAAGCAGACGGTTTCAGCGGATAACTGCCACAGAGCCACATTAAATGCTGCCATCTTCTTGATCCGCATCGCCCGGCCGATAGCATGGCCGGCGCGGATCGCCGCCGCCATCGCGCCGACCGTCATGAAACACCGCTCGCTCCTCACACCTTTGTCTAATATCCAAGCGCGCGCGGCAACGCCAGCACCAGCTGCGGGAACACTATCACCAGCGCCATCGCCGCCAGCATCGCGCCCACCATCCACAGCGCCCAGCGCACCGTCGATTCCATCGAGACGCCGGCGATGCGAGTGGTGACCATCAGGTTGACCGCCATCGGCGGCGTGAACTGCCCGATCGCCATG
>DATJCV010000367.1:0-1823 GCA_035497775.1 Burkholderiaceae bacterium
GCCTTCCTGCATGCGGGCGCCACCGGTAGCGGTGATGCAGATGAATGGCACTTTCTGCTCCAGCGCGTTCTGGGCGCCGCGCACGAAACGCTCGCCCACCACCGAACCCATCGAACCGCCCATGAACTCGAATTCGAAGCACGCCACCACCACCGGAATGGTCATGATCGCGCCGCCCAGCACCACCATGGCGTCGGTTTCGCCGGTGGCTTCGATCGCCGCCTTCAGCCGGTCCGGGTATTTCTTGCTGTCCTTGAATTTCAGGGTATCGACCGGCAGTGCGCTCTGGCCGATTTCATAGCGGCCGCCTTCGTCCAGCAGGGCGTCGAGGCGGTCGCGCGCGCGGATGCGCATGTGGTGGGTGCATTTGGGGCAGACATGCTGATTCGATTCCAGGTCGGTGCGATACAGCACCGCTTCGCAGGACGGGCACTTGACCCACAATCCTTCCGGAACGGATTTGCGAATGCCGCCCGCTTCGCTGCGCTGGATGCGGGGCGGCAGTAGTTTTTCAAGCCAGCTCATGGTGCTCTCTTTCTGGTTTTTTTCCCTGCCGAATTGTACAACGAGGGCTGTTGCCGGCGCCCCGGCGGACTTCAATGCAGAATCGCGCGCCGTGCTGACGCCAGCGTGGTTGCCATCCTGAAAAATCCCCGGCCCTGCGATAAATCGGCAAGCTATGGAGTATATCTATTAAACTGCCATTTGGCGCCCGTATTTTCACGTGTGCCACTGGAGTATTTAACGCAAGTAGGGTGCATGCGAAGCCGGCGGCACACGCGGCTACTGATCCAGCGCCTGGCGGATGCCAGCCAGGAAGGTTTGCGCCGCCTGCACCGCCTGCGCGCGCGGCGTGTTTTCCATTTCCTGGATGATGCGGCTGCCGATGACCACCGCGTCCGCCCCGGCCGCGATCGCGCGCGCAGTGGCGGCGTCGCGGATGCCGAAGCCGACCCCAATCGGCAGTTTGACCTGCTGGCGGATGGCGGCGACCCGCTCTGCCACCTCGGTGGTATCGATATGGCCGGCGCCGGTCACGCCTTTCAGCGACACATAATAGGTAAAGCCGCTGCCCAGCCGCGCCACCTGGCCGATGCGCTCGGCGGTCGAGGTTGGCGCCAGCAGGAAGATCGGGTCCAGCCCGCAGCGCTGCATCTGCGCGGTGAATTCTTCGCATTCCTCCGGCGGGTAATCGACCACGATGGTGCCATCGACACCGGCCGCCTGCGCCGCCTGCACGAACTGGCTTTGCCCCATGCGCTCGATCGGGTTGGCATACCCCATCAGGACCACCGGCGTAGTCACATTGGTTTTGCGGAATTCGGCAACATACTCCAAGACTTTGTGCAGCGTGACGCCGGCTGCCAGCGCTCGCTCGGAAGCGCGCTGGATCACCGGGCCTTCCGCCATCGGGTCGGAAAACGGCACGCCGAGCTCCAGGATGTCGGCGCCGCCGGCCACCAGCGCATGCATCAGCGGCACCGTCAGTTCCGGCGCCGGATCGCCGGCGGTGATGAAGGGAATCAGCGCTTTTTTATTGCTGGCCGCCAAGGCGGCGAAAGTGGATTGGATTCGGGACATGGGATTTTTCAAGAAAGTGGAAGGTCGGTCCGGGCAAGAGAAAGCGGCGCGCTCTCCTGCTGCCGCAGCTCGCGCATGTTTTAGGCAGCGCGGCCGGCGCGCTGCGCCACCGTATGCATATCCTTGTCGCCGCGCCCGGACAGATTGACCAGGATGGTTTTGTCCCTGGGCAGAGTCGCCGCCAGCTTGGCCGCATGCGCCAGCGCATGGCTCGATTCCAGCGCCGGGATGATGCCTTCGAT
>DATJCV010000368.1:0-8993 GCA_035497775.1 Burkholderiaceae bacterium
CCTCGGCAAGGGTGTCAATGTCTTGATGTCGGGCCTCGATTACGAGCGCACCGTGCTGTCCGGCGGCCCGCTCGGCATCATGCAAGCCTGCATGGACGCGGTCGTACCCTACGTCCACGAACGCAAGCAATTCGGCCAGCCAATCGGCGAATTCCAGCTGATGCAAGGCAAGCTGGCCGACATGTACTCGACCATGATGGCGTGCAAGGCGTATGTGTACGCGGTGGGCCAGGCCTGCGACCGCGCCAGCACGCCGGAAGAGGTGCGCGCGCTGCGCAAGGACGCCGCCGGCGCGATCCTGTATTCCGCCGAAAAAGCCACCTGGATGGCAGGCGAAGCGATCCAGACCCTGGGCGGCAACGGCTACATCAATGAAAACCCCACCGGCCGCCTGTGGCGCGACGCCAAGCTGTATGAAATCGGCGCCGGCACCAGCGAGATCCGGCGGATGCTGATCGGGCGCGAATTGTTTGGCGAGACGCGCTAGTTAAAGACGGGAGTATGTTGTTAAAAATGCCAACACACGCCCGACGTAAGGCATCAATACTTGGAGTATCTGTCGCATTCCTGCGATTTTGAAGTTGTTTTTGACTTTGACGTGCCCCCCGCTTCGGACGCTGCCGCTGATGCGGCGCCGAAATCGGATCAGAAACGAAACATGTCTGAGCGCAGCGAGTTGGTTTCGTTTCCCGATTTTGGCGGTGCAGCAGCGGGAAGCCGCAGGCCAGCGTCTTGCGGTCGCCTTCTTTTGCTTACTTTTCTTGGCGAGACAAGAAAAGTAAGTAGCCGCCGGGCTACCCCCGGCAAGGCACCACGGAGTAGCAAAGAAATCGTTTAGCCAAAAACGCCACTAGGGGGAATGCATGCATCCCCGCCTAAACCCGCAGAAACGACACAAAATACCGCCTGAGCCCACAATAGCGACCCAACCCCAAACCTCCCAACGACGCCATTGAAGCAGCCCATGCCCCCGCTCCACATCCAGACCCCCCTGCTGCGCCACGCCGCACTCTCCGCCACGCTCGGCAAGGACCTCTGGCTCAAGATGGAAAACACCCAGCCCTCCGGCTCTTTCAAGCTGCGCGGCATCGGCCTCCTGTGCCAGCGCGCGGTGGCGGCTGGCGCCCGACATCTGGTGTGTCCGTCCGGCGGCAATGCCGGCTTCGCCGCCGCCACGGCCGGCGTTGCCCTCGGTGTGCGCACCACGATCGTGGTGCCGCACAGCACGCACGAATCGGTGCGGCAGAAAATCCGCGCCAGCGGCGCCGAACTGATCGTCGAAGGCAAGGTCTGGGACGAATCGAACCAGGCCGCACTCAAACTATGTAACGAGCCTGGGACGGTATACGTGCCGCCCTTCGACCACCCCGACATCTGGGACGGCAACGCCACCCTGATCGACGAGGCGGTACGGCAAGCGGCGGAAATCGGCACCAGCTTCGATGCCGTGATCTGCGCGGTCGGCGGCGGCGGCCTCTTGTGCGGCGTGCTGGCAGGATTGCATCGCAACGGCATGGCCGACGTGCCGGTGATCGCGGTCGAAACAGCGGGCGCGGCCTCGATGCAGGCGGCGGTCCGTGCCGGCGAACTGGTCACGCTGCCGCACGTCGATACCATCGCCACCTCGCTGGCGGCGCGCCGCATCGCGCAGGAAGCCCTGAACTGGACCCGGCGCCATGTGATCCACAATGTCTCAGTCAGCGACGCCCAGGCGGTCGATGCCTGCCTGCATTTCGCCGACGACCTGCGCACGCTGGTCGAGCCGGCCTGCGGCGCGGCGCTGGCCGTGGCTTATCAGAATCTGCCGGTGCTGGCGCCGTTTGCGCGCCCGCTGGTGGTGGTGTGTGGCGGCATCGGCGTCGATTTGGCTACACTGGCGGCTTGGAAAGATCAATTCGGGCTTTGAATATGCATCCTGCGTTCCCCAAACTGCTGTCCTCCCAGATCGCGTTCGACATCGCGCGCACCATGCTGGACGGCTTCGACAAGCATTACCGCTTGTTCCGCCAGGCCAGCCAGGACGCCAAGCGCTATTTCGAGACGCGCGACTGGAAGACCGCGCAAACCGCCGCCATGCACCGCATCGCCTTCTACGACACGCGGGTGCAGGAATGCGTGCAAATCCTGGAGGATGAATACCATCAGAGCGAGCTGACCGACGAAGTCTGGCACGAGATCAAGCTGCATTACATCGGCCTGTTGACCGACCACAAGCGGCCCGAGCTGGCCGAGACGTTTTTCAACTCGGTATTCTGCAAGATCCGCCACCGCACCTATTTCCACAACCGCTTCATCTTCGTGCGGCCGGCGGTGGCTACCGAATACATCGAGACCGAAGAGCCGGCGCCGACCTATCGCGTGTATTACCCGGCCAAGGATGGCTTGCGCGCCACGCTGTCGCGCATCGTCACCAATTTCCAGTTGAGCGCACCGTTCGCCGATCTGGAGCGCGACGCGGCACTGGTGGAAGCGCGGCTGCGCGCGCAATTCGGCAATGCCGTGCTGGAGCCGAATCACCAGATCCAGGTGCTGGCCAGCCTGTTCTTCCGCAACAAGGGCGCCTACATCGTCGGCAAGGGCATCAACGGCAATCGCGAACATCCGTTCGTGGTGCCGATCCTGTACAACCGCAAGGGTCAGCTGGTGCTGGATACGGTCCTGCTCGATCCCTTGCAGATCAGCGTGCTGTTTTCCTACACGCGCGCCTATTTCATGGTCGACATGGAAGTGCCGTCGGCCTACGTGCAGTTTCTGCGCACCCTGATGCCGACCAAGCCGCGCAGCGAAATCTATACCATTCTCGGCTTGCAAAAGCAGGGCAAGACGCTGTTCTACCGCGACTTCCTGCACCACCTGAAGCATTCGTCGGATCGCTTCGACGTCGCGCCCGGCATCCGCGGCCTGGTGATGGCGGTATTCGCGCTGCCCTCGTTCCCGTATGTGTTCAAGGTGATCAAGGATCATTTCCCGCCGCCCAAGGAAACCACGCGCGCCGAGGTCAAGAAAAAATACCTGCTGGTGAAAAACCATGACCGCGTCGGCCGCATGGCCGATACGCTGGAATATTCCAGCGTCGCTTTTCCGCGCGCCCGCTTCGCGCCCAAGCTGCTGGCCGAACTGAAGCAGGCGGCGCCGTCGATGATCGAGGAAGACCACGACCAGATCATCATCAAGCACCTGTATATCGAGCGCCGCATGGTGCCGCTCAACATCTGGCTGACCAATGCCGAAAAGCGCGGCGACATGGAAGCGATGGAACACGGCGTGCGCGAATACGGCAATGCGATCAAGGACCTGGTGGCGGCGAATATCTTTCCCGGCGACATGCTGTACAAGAACTTCGGCGTCACCCGCCAGCAACGCGTCGTGTTCTACGACTACGACGAAATCGAATACATCACCGACTGCAATTTCCGCGTGATCCCGACGCCGCAGAACGAAGAGCAGGAAATGGCCGCCGAGCCGTGGTATCCAGTGCACAAGAACGACGTGTTCCCGGAGCAGCTCGGCACTTTCCTGTTGGGCAACGTCAATGTGAAGAAGTTTTTCATGAAGCATCATGCTGATCTGCTGAGCCCGGCATTTTGGCAGGCCCGCAAACAGCGGATAATGGAAGGTCACCTGGAGGACGTGTATCCGTATCCGCAGGAACTGCGCTTCAGCGTGCAGGCAGCCGCGCAGCACGCTGCCACGCAAGTAGCGCCAGAGCCGGCTTCGATGTCGGTCTCCGACATCAAATTCATAACCATTCAACCGTGAAATGAGGGAAATATCATGAACGACCCGATTGTCATCGTAGGTGCCGCCCGCACGCCCATGGGCGCTTTCCAGGGCGATTTTTCATCACTGTCAGCCAATGACCTGGGCGCGGTCGCGATTCGCGCCGCGCTGGAGCGCGCCGGGCTGGAGCCGAGCCAGGTGCAGGACGTGCTGTTTGGCAACTGCCTGATGGCGGGCCAAGGCCAGGCGCCAGCGCGCCAGGCGGCAATCAAGGCCGGGATTCCGACTTCCGCCGGGGCCGTGACGATGTCCAAGATGTGCGGCTCGGCGATGCAGGCAGCGATGTTCGCGGTCGACTCGATCGTCGCCGGCACCAACGAGGTGGTGGTGGCAGGCGGCATGGAATCGATGACCAACGCCCCTTACCTGATTCCGAAGGCGCGCGGCGGCTACCGCATCGGCCACGGCATGATCTACGACCACATGATGATGGACGGCCTGGAAGACGCCTACACCAAGGACGAAAAGGGCAATGCGCGCTCGATGGGCACCTTCGCCGAGGATTGCGCGGCCAAATACCAGTTCACGCGCGAGCAGCAGGATGCGTTCGCGATCGAATCGGTGAAACGCGCGCAAGCCGCCACTGCCGATGGCTCGTTCGCCTGGGAAATCGCACCGGTGGCGGTCAAGGGGCGCGCCGGCGAAGTGCTGATCGACAAGGATGAAGGCCCGGCCAAAGCCAAGCTGGACAAGATCCCGGCGCTGAAACCGGCGTTCAAGAAAGACGGCACCATCACCGCCGCCTCGTCGTCCTCGATCAACGACGGCGCCGCCGCGCTGGTGATCATGCGCGAATCGACCGCGAAGAAACTCGGCTGCAAGCCGATCGCCAAGATCGTCGGCCACGCCCGCCATTCGCAGGAACCGAACTGGTTCACCACGGCGCCGATCGGCGCGATCGAAAAGCTGTACCAGAAGACCGGCTGGAGCACCAAGGAAGTCGACCTGTTCGAGATCAACGAAGCCTTTGCGGCGGTGCCGATGGCGGCCATGAAAGAGCTCGGCATCGGCCACGACAAGGTCAACATCCATGGCGGCGCCTGCGCGCTGGGCCACCCGATCGGCGCCTCCGGCGCGCGCATCATCGTCACCCTGATCGGCGCGCTGAAAAAAACCGGCGGCAAGCGCGGCGTGGCTTCGTTGTGCATCGGCGGCGGCGAAGCCACCGCGATGGCGATCGAGCTGGTTTAACCCCGGCTGTCGTTCCCGCGGCTTTAAGCGGGAACGACAGAAAGCCAGTTCCAGTTCCCTCTTGAAAGGCCAGCCATGTCCACCGCACTGATCATCGGCGCCTCGCGCGGCATTGGCCGCGAGTTCGTGCGCCAGTTGCTGGCCGCCGGCTGGAAGGTGTTCGCCACCGCGCGCGATGCGGCGGCCTTGGCGGCGCTGCGAACGGCCGGCGCGCAAGCGATCCAGCTGGACGTGACGCTGCCGGAATCGATGGCCGCGCTCGGCTGGCAACTGGACGGTGAAAAACTGGACCTGGCGGTGTACGTGGCCGGCGTCTACGGCCCGGCGCACCAGCTGGGCGTGCCGCCGTCGGCGGCCGAATTCGACCGCGTCATGCACACCAACGTGCTGGGCGCGATGCAGGCGATGGCCCTGGTCGGGCCGCTGGTGGAGGCGGCGCGCGGCCGCTTCGCGGTGCTCAGCAGCGGCATGGGCAGCATCGGCGAGGCGAAGTCGAGCGACGCCTGGCTGTACCGGGTATCGAAGGCGGCCTTGAACATGGCGCTGCGCAGCGCGGCTTTCGATTACCGACATGCGATTTTCGTCGCGCTCGATCCTGGCTGGGTGCGCACCGACATGGGCGGCAAGCTGGCGCCGACCACGGTGGAAGACAGCGTGCGCGATTTGCTGCGGGTCATCGGTGGCCTGGTGCTGGACGACAGTGGCAGCTACCGCAGCCACGGCGGGCGCCGGCTGGCCTGGTGAGGCGGCCAAGGTTATAACAAAAACAGGAGGAGTAATGGCAGCGGCAATCGACTTTTATTTTGACTTTACCTCGCCCTACGGCTATTTCGCCGCGCAGGGAATCGACCAGCTCGCGGCGCGCTACGGCCGCGCGGTCGAGTGGCATCCGATGCTGCTGGGCGTAGTGTTCAAGCAGACCGGCGCCGCGCCGCTGACGCAGGTGCCGCTGAAGGGTCCGTATTCGATTCACGATTTCGAGCGCAGCGCGCGCTTTCACGGCATCGACTACCGGCAGCCGCAACCGTTTCCCATCGCCACCCAGGCCACCGCGCGCGCCATGCTGTGGCTGCAAGATCAGTATGGCAAGCAGCGTGCAATCGATTTCGCGAAAGCGGCGTATCGCGCCTATTTCGTCGACGGCGTGCAGATCGGCGACGCCGCCAACGTGGCGCAGATCGCCGCCACGCTCGGCGTGGATGCAGCGGCGCTGACCGAGGCGCTTGGCAGCGCGCCGCTCAAGGAGCAATTGAAAGCCGAAGTCGAGCAGGCGATCGCGCGCGGGGTGTTCGGCTCGCCGTTCATGATCGTCGACGGCGAATCGTTTTGGGGGATTGACCGCTTCGATCAACTGGAAGCCTATCTGCGCGACGGCAGCATATGAGTGGCAGGCCACACGACAATCGGTAATCGATAAGGAAGAGCGACATGAAAGTCGGATATAAAACCCTGGTGGAACAAGCCACCGCGCAGATCAAGACTTATTCAGTGGCAGAAGCGCTGGCCCGGCTGAATGACCCCGGCGTCCAGTTCGTCGATGTGCGCGACGCCCGCGAACTGGAGCGCGAGGGCATCCTGCCCGGCGCCTTCCACGCGCCGCGCGGCATGATCGAATTCTGGATCGATCCCGATTCGCCGTACTTCAAGCCGGTATTCGGCGAAGACAGGGAATACATCTTCTTTTGCGCCGCCGGCTGGCGCAGCGCGCTGACCACCAAGACCGTCCAGGACATGGGCCTGGCCCCGGTGGCGCATATCGACGGCGGCTTCGCCGCCTGGAAGGCGGCGGGCGCGCCGGTGGCGCAAAAAGAAAAAAAATCCTGACACCGATGCGCCGTATCCAACCCCTGCCCTGTCCTTGCGGCGCGCCGGATTACGCCGCCTGCTGCGGCCGATACCACGGCGGCGCGCTGCCGGCCAGCGCCCTGGAGCTGATGCGCTCGCGCTACAGCGCCTATGTGTTGCGCAATGAAGCTTATCTGCAGGCCAGCTGGCACCCCGACACACGCCCGGCCAGCGCCGTGCTGGAAGACGGCGACGGCGTCAAATGGCTCGGCCTGGACGTGCTGCGCCAGAACCAGGACGGCGATCGGGCAACGGTCGAATTCGTTGCCCGCTACAAGCTCGGTGGCCGCGCGCGTCGGCTGCATGAAATCAGCCGCTTCGTGCAGGTCGATGGGCGCTGGCTATACGTCGATGGCGGTTTTCCGTCAGAGCGGGAGAGCTGAAGTGCCTTTTCTGCAAAATCAAAAAAGGGAATGCAAACCATGCCGCAAATAGAGAGCAAGCTGAACCCGCGTAACGCCGATTTCCAGCAAAACACCGAGGCGATGCAGGCGATCGTCGACGACCTGCGGCAAAGGGTAGCGGTGATTGCGCAGGGCGGCGGCGAGGAAGCCCGCAAGAAACATGTCGCGCGCGGCAAGCTGCTGCCGCGCGACCGGGTGCAGATGCTGCTCGACCCCGGCACGCCATTCCTGGAATTTTCGCAGCTGGCGGCGTATGAGATGTACAAGGACCGGCATGGCCACGGCGCGGCGCCGGCGGCCGGCCTCATCACCGGCATCGGCCGCATCGCCGGCCAGGAATGCGTGATCGTCTGCAACGACGCCACGGTCAAGGGTGGCACCTACTATCCGCTAACGGTGAAAAAACATCTGCGTGCGCAGGAAATCGCCGAGCAAAACAACCTGCCCTGCGTCTACCTGGTCGACTCCGGCGGCGCCAACCTGCCGAACCAGGACGACGTCTTCCCCGACCGCGACCATTTCGGCCGCATTTTCTTCAACCAGGCCAACCTGTCGGCCAAGGGCATTCCACAGATCGCGGTGGTGATGGGTTCCTGCACCGCCGGCGGCGCCTACGTGCCGGCGATGAGCGACGAATCGATCATCGTCAACAACCAGGGCACCATTTTCCTCGGCGGCCCGCCCTTGGTGAAAGCAGCCACCGGCGAAGTGGTCAGCGCCGAAGACCTGGGGGGCGGCGACGTTCATACCCGGCTGTCGGGCGTGGTCGATCACCTGGCGCAGAACGATTTGCACGCGCTGGCGCTAGCGCGCAGCATCGTCTCCAACCTCAACCGGCGCAAGCCGGAAGGCCCGGCGCTACGCGCACCGGTCGAGCCGAAATACCCGGCGCAGGAACTGTACGGCGTGATCCCGGTCGATACCAGGAAGCCGTTCGACGTCCGTGAAATCATCGCGCGCGTGGTCGACGGCAGCGAGTTCGACGAATTCAAGGCGCGCTACGGCACCACGCTGATCTGCGGCTTTGCGCACATCTTCGGCATGCCGGTCGGCATCATCGCCAACAACGGCATCCTGTTTTCCGAATCGGCGCTGAAAGCCGCGCACTTCATTGAACTGTGCTGCCAGCGCAAGATCCCGCTGGTGTTTCTGCAGAACATCACCGGCTTCATGGTCGGCCGCAAATACGAAAACGAAGGCATCGCCCGCAACGGCGCCAAGATGGTGACCGCGGTGGCCACTGCTGCGGTGCCCAAATTCACCGTCATCATCGGTGGCAGCTTCGGCGCCGGCAACTATGGCATGTGCGGCCGCGCCTTTTCGCCGCGCTTCTTGTGGATGTGGCCGAACGCACGGATCTCGGTGATGGGCGGCGACCAGGCCGCCAGCGTGCTGGCCACCGTCAAGCGCGACGGCATCGAACGCAAGGGCGGCGCCTGGAGCGCGGAAGAGGAAGAGGCATTCAAGCAGCCGGTCAAGGACCAGTACGAACACCAGGGCCATCCGTACTACGCCAGCGCGCGGCTGTGGGACGACGGCGTGATCGATCCGGCCGATACCCGCATGGTGCTGGGCCTGAGCTTGTCGGCGGCGCTGAACGCGCCGATCCCGGACACCAAGTTCGGCGTATTCCGGATGTAAGAAAGACGATGCAGATGGGTGATTATTTTGCCGTTCTGGCGCGCTACCATGTCTGGGCCAGCGAGAAATTGCTGGCTGCGGTGGCGGCAATGGAGGAATCGCACTACCGTCGCGATTGCGGCTTGTTCTTTG
>DATJCV010000369.1:0-15347 GCA_035497775.1 Burkholderiaceae bacterium
TCCGCAAGGGGTATGTCCTCCCGGTTGGAGTCTTCCCACGGCAGAAGATTGGGCAGATTTGGCATCGACTTTTTCAGATGCTCCCAGGCATTTTCTTGATCCTTGGGATGGGTTGGGTCAGGAATTTTCGGCCGACGCGACCATCAACAAAGAGAAAATGTGGAAATACCACCCAGACAATATAAAAACAAACACAACCGGTTGGAACGCCCTTCCCGCAGGCTATGCCATCTTAGAGGGAGATACTTTTTCAGGATTTGGGCAAACTTCTTTCTGGTGGGCAGCTTGTTCTGATGGAGACATGGGGTATTACAGGCTTATACACTATGCAATGGACAGGTTTTCGTGTGCAACGGCAGACAAAAATGCAGTCTATGCATCTGTCAGATGCGTACGTAAACCTGATGAAGCAACGCAAACAGAATAACATGTCAAAATTCTTTTCGGCCAAGGATAAAAAAAGAATTAAAGCTGCTATAACGAATGCAGAGCTGGAAACGTCCGGAGACATACGAGTTCATATAGAAACGTACTGTCCCGCCTCTTCTTTGGAAAGAGCGGCGTTTGTTTTCAATCGCTTAAAGATGTACGAAACGAAAGTGCCGGTTGTGCCCCCGGTGTATTGCAAGAATGCGGTGTCATCGGCCTTCAGGGCGATCTCGGTTAGCGCCATATCCGCCCCGCGCTTGAGCGCCTCGGAAAACGCGGTCGCCCCCTGTATGTGCCACTCCGGCACCATGTGCAGGATATGCTTGACCACCAGGTTGGCAATCTGCGCCTTGGGAAAATGCAGCATGTCGCCGACACGGGTGAAGATCACGTCGCGTACTGAAGTGTTGACCAGCACCTCTTCCAGGGTGTGCGCGAAGTTGTCCAGTACGACGATGGCGGTTGCACCCGAATCGACCAGTTGATGCTCCAGCTCGCGCGGCGTGTAAAGTGGATTGGTATTGACGATCACGCATCCGGCACGAAGAGCCCCAAACAATGCAATCGGATATTGCAGCAGGTTGGGCATCATGATGGCAATCCGCTCCCCCCTGGACATGCCAGTGACATTCTGCAAATAGGCGGCGAAGGATCGCGACAAGTCATCGAGCCTGCGAAAGCTGATCGTGGCGCCCTGATTACTGAATGCCGGCAAATCCGGATAGCGCTCGCAAACCCACTTCAGTACGGCATTCAGCGAACTGAATTCATCAAGATTGACTTCTGCCGGTACGCCGGGCGGGTAGCTCTTGAGCCATATTTTTTCCATGGCTGGCCTCGTTGCGGCAAATGAAGGGATGCGGTGCACGCTCTACCCAAGAGCATTCGCGCACTCTCGGCGGCGCGTCGCAAAGATGAAGCATTCGCGAATGTCCGATTCTGCGTTACATCGGAACGCAAAATCGAATCTCACCAGAAATACATGTCGATTCAGGATAAGTATGCGCCATCTGCGCCATAAATCTCTGGCCGCACTCTGATTTGAATCAAGGCTTGGAGCCGGCCAAAGGCCAAAGTATCTGCGGAATGGCGCCGAACAGACATTTTCGGGCTTGCACCCGTTTGCTCAGGGCTCAGGCAAGCGAACGCACCGCTGGCGGTGAATCAGAACGGCGTACCGGCCAATTTCAATATGCCAAACCATGAAGGAGAGAAAATGCCTACCAAATCAAGCAAGGCGGATGCGGCCCGTCACCACGATGAGGTAAAAACGGCGCGCGGCAGCAAGGGCGCCGTTACCAATAACGGTCAATTGGCTGTTGTCGAGCATGCAGGACATGCGGTCAGGGAGGGCGTTGTTGGCAGCCTTTCGGCGCTCAGCACCATCGAAACGGATATTGCGACTCTGGTCAGAAAAACCGTCTCCGACACGCTGCGCACCGGAGGCTCCGCCGCAGACGAACTGGTGAATGTCGTGCACCATGTTGTCATGGGCGCAATCGAAGCAACCGAGCAAGTTGGCACAGGGTTGACCATGAGCACCAAGAGCGTGGCCAAGGGGATTGTCATGGGTGTACATGACGTCGGCGGCGATGTCGTCACGGCATCATTCGAAACCTTGCGCTCGATCATCAAACATGCCGCTAGTACGGGCGCCGACGTCGGCGTTGTGGCAAGGCAGGCCGTGGATGGCGTGATTGAAGCGACGGTCGAGACCGGCGGAAATATTGCCGAAGTCGGTAAGAAAGCGATTGAAGGAGCCATCGAAGAAGCCGGAAACGTCGGCAACATGGCGGTGAAGACCGTAAAGGATGTCCTGATCGGCATCGCCGCCAGCCTGGGCGAGACCATTGGTGCCGCCCTGCCTCACCATGTGGCGCAACCACATCCGGCGCATACAGCGAAAAAACCGCGTCACAATTGAGGCCGTACGCCGGGGAGCGGGTGGCGGCTCGTTCCCCGGCGCAGTTCCGCTTGGCGCCCTGAACCCATTATCCGCCGCTCGGCCACGGCATCATCAGCGCCCTCAGCAGCAATGCTTGGAATTCGCCGGCAAAACGCCGCGTAATGACATCGGGGTGAGGCACTCGCCGCGTATCCGTGACCACGCCGAAGCTGACTTGCCCGGCATAGCTCAGGATGCTGACGCCAATCCCGATGCCGCCCGATTGTGGCACCCAGAACATTTGACGCGTGATGCGCTCGCCGGCGAAATAGCGCGGCTGTTCCGATCCGCGCACGTTGGTGATGACCACGCTGGCGTTGGCGGCCAAGGCTTCCAGGACTCTTTCCTTGATGAATTCAGGCGCAATACCCATTCCGGCAAGAATGCCGAGCGCAACCAGGGGCTGCTGGGACCCCTTCAGTTCCCCCATCCGTTTGTGCACTTCGAGGACGCGCTCTATCGGGTCCTCTAAACCGATCGGCAAACTCAGGAACACCATCCCGAAGCGATTACCCAGTTCGGTGATCGGTCCGGGCGGGCGCAGATTCACCGGTACCAGCGCCCGCACCTCAATCCCTTCCACCGGATCGCCTTGTTCCAGCAGGTAAGTCCGCAGCGCGCCCGTAACGCACGAGACCAGCACGTCGTTTACTGAGCATTTCAAGACTTCGGACAGCGCCTTCACTTCAAACAGCGGCAGCGGCTCTGCCCAAGTGACGTGCTTCATCACCCCGAGCTGCCCCTTGAAGCGGGTCGGGGAATCCGGCGCCATGTTCGCAATGAAGCCCGCCTGGTAAGCGAGATCGGCCCCGGTCCTCGCATAGTCGATCGCGTGGGAGGGATGCGCCAGCAAGTCACGCCCCACATCGGCCACCGCCAGCGAGGAGCGGACGGCGTCGCCGATGGTTTCGGTTACCGGCCCAAAAATCCGTTCCCAGGCGCTGCGCCGGGAAGCGGGACCGGCGACGTCCTCGCTGGCCGCGCGCGGCCTATCAGGATCGGTGTCGGTCATGGAAGTCACGACATGCATCAGTGCGAAGCCATCTCCATAGCAATGGTGAATCCGCAACACGATGGCGCTGCCACCATGCACGTTGTCGATCAGGTGGAATTGCCACATCGGCTTGGTGGGATCAAGCGGCGTGCTGATCAGATCGCTGGTCACTGCCTCAAGCGTGCCGCCCATGCCGGCATGGGGCAAGGCAATGCGGCGCACGTGCCATTCCAAATCGAAATGCGGATCGATTTCCCAATGCGCATTGCCGCCTTGTTCGACCACGCGCTGGCGAAAACGGTGAAAGCACAGCATGCGGGTGCGAACGACTTCCTTCAGTTTCTGCAATTCCACCCGATCGGCAAACATCATCATGCCGCAGATCATCATCAGGTTCGTCGGCCGGTCCATGCGCAGCCACGCAGTGTCGATGATCGACAGGGTTTCTTGCTCGTTCATGGTAGAGCGTCGGGGAAAATAGTTCTTGAGGATGGCATGGGCATCATGGATAAATCAGAGGTGCACGCCGCGCAAGATTTGCTGTATCGCCAGCAGTTCCGCAGACGCTTCATGCTCTTTCGTCCCAGCGCCTTTTTCGCCAACGGCCTCCGACTCCGGGAACAGGCGAAACGCAGTATTCAACACGATCTGCCCCAGACGCGGGGCCATGGCATGGACCCCATGGCCGACAATGCCGACCCTGGTCGCAATACGCACCGGCTTGGTGACGATCGCCTGCACCACCAAATCCGCAGCCTCCTCCGGAGCCAGCGCCGGCACATCGCGGTAGACCTTGGTTGGCGCGATCATCGGCGTACGCACCAGCGGCATGTTAATGACTGTGAATTTGATGCCGAGGTCGGCGAATTCCGACGCGGCACAGTAGGTCCACCCTTCGAGCGCCGCCTTCGAAGCGACGTAGGCCGAGAAGCGCGGCGCATTGGTCAGCACGCCGATCGAGGAAATATTGATGACCTGCCCCGATTTTTGCGCCGCCATCTTCGGCAGCAATCCCATCGTCATGCGCAGCGCCCCGAAGTAATTCAACTGCATCGTGCGTTCGAAATCGTGGAAACGATCGTAGCTCGCCTCGATGCTGCGGCGAATCGAGCGGCCGGCGCTATTCACCAGAATGTCGACGTGCCCGTGATTGGCGATCAGAATCTGCAGGAAGCGATCGCAATCCGCCATGTCGGCAAGATTGACCGGATAGGTCGTGACGTCGAAGCCGGCGGCATGGATTTTCTGCTTCGCAGCGGCCAGTTTCGCTTCGTCGCGCCCGCAAATGATGGTGATGGCGCCGGCCTCGGCCAGTTTATGCGCGGTCGCCAGGCCGATTCCGGATGAGCCGCCGGTAACGAGGACGATCTTGCCCGCGACCTGTCCACGCAAGCTGCGGTCGACGAAGAGTTCGGGATCGAGGTGACGCTCCCAGTAGTCCCAGATGCGGTCCGCGTACTGATCGAGACGGGGACAGACAATCCCGCTTGCCTTCAGCGCGGCGGCGGCCTGGCGGTTGTCGAACCGGGTCGGATAATTCACGAACTGCAGGATGCCATCAGGCAGTTCCAAGTCTTTCATGATGGCGTCTTTCAGATGGCGTACCGGCTTCAAGGCTGCCAGGCCTTTCCGGATTCCCTCCGGAATGAAACCGAACAGCGCGGCATTGATGCGCAAGCTCATGGTCGGTGCATGGGCCGCATGCGCAAAGATATTCAATACGTCGCCCACCCGCTTCGGGGCCGGATCGGTCAGGTGGAAACACTGGCGGTCCAGCCCAGGCTGATGTGCGATGTAGGTCATCGCCTCAACCACATAGTCGACCGGGACGATATTAATGCGGCCGCCCTCGATGCCGATGGTTGGCATCCATGGCGGCAGCAGACGGCGAATGTGCTGGATCAGTTTGAAGAAATAGTAAGGACCGTCGATCTTGTCCATTTCACCGGTGTGCGAGTCGCCCACCACCAAGCCCGGCCGGTACACCCGCCATGGCACGCGGCATTCGTCGCGGACCACTCTCTCCGAGTCGTGCTTGGTCGAGAAATACGGATGATCGAGGTTTTCGGCCTCGTCGAACATGTCTTCGCGAAACATGCCTTCGTAAAGGCCGGCGGCGGCAATCGAACTGACATGCTGAAAACAACCGGCTCGCAGTTCGTTGGCCAGCGTCACCGCGTTGCGGGTGCCTTCTATATTGGTCGCCACCTGTTCGTCGGCATCGGCCCTAAGGTCATAGATTGCCGCCAGATGGAAGAAATGCTCGACGGTTCCCGACAGGGTTGTCATATCCTGATCCGAGATACCGAGCTTTGGGGTGCGTACGTTGCCGAACACGGGAATCACACGCGATTGATCCACTCCCCAATAGTCCAGCAAGGCCGGCAGTTTTTCTCGGCTACCTTCCCGGATCAGGAACCAGACCTCACTGTCTTTCGACGCCAGCAGCTTCCTGACCAGCCTTTTGCCGATGAAGCCGGTCGCGCCGGTGATGAAATAGCGCATGGTGTCTCCTCTGACTAGCGCATCTATCAATCGTGGTGGATTGCCTAGTTTCGGCTCACGCCAGCCTACGCTATTTGCCACTTGGCATGGAGCTGAAAAATCAGATACCCCTGTGGCGATCGATCAACCCATTTCGGCAGCAGTACACGCACTTTGATACCACGCTTACTATAACGCCGAGGTTCCGCGCAAGGCCAAGATATGGGCCAAGTGCATATGCGCTACGTCAAACACGGACAGTGGAAGCCGTTGGCGCCGGCCATGTTCAAAGCCTATGATGAAAAGCCGATCCGGCGCGGTGGTGGAGCAATATTTCGGAAAGATTGATGAGAAGAGCACATCATGCAAAGTGACATAAGGAAAGTGCGCGCTGATGGCATCGTTGGCGATTAGCGCAAGGAATCTGGTCAAGTGGTTTGGAGAGGGAGCGGCCAAGACGATCGCCATCAACGACGCGAGCTTCGATGCCTACTTCGGCGAGACGCTCTTCATCGTCGGCCCCTCCGGCAGCGGCAAGACCACGCTGCTGAGCATCATTTCCGGGATTCTGCGGCCGAACCAAGGCGGCGTCAGCGTGAAAGGTCAGGATGTCTGGGGCCTGAACGACGATGCGCTGGCCGAGTTTCGCCTGAATACGATCGGCTTCGTTTTCCAGGATTATCACTTGTTTCCGCGCTTGACCACCGTGGAAAACGTCGCGATTCCATTGATCTTGAAGAAGCGCGACTGGGACGAATCGATTGCGGAAGCGATGAAATACCTGGATGTAGTCGGGCTCAAGGAGCGGGCGGAACTTCCGCCGGTGAAACTAAGCGGCGGCGAATAGCAGCGGGTCGCGATCGCCCGCGCGATCGTCAGTCAACCCGATATTCTGGTGTTTGACGAGCCGACCGCGTCGCTCGATGGCGATACCGGCAGGAAGATCCTGGCGTTCGTCCACGAGCAGATCCTCAATGAGAATCGCTGCATCCTGATCGTCACGCACGATGCCCGGATCTTCGAGTATGCCGATCGCATCATGCATATGGAAGACGGCAAGATCGTCGGGTTTGAAAAGGGTACCCGATGAAAAACAGGATGATTTTCGCCTTCTCGCTGATCGGGATCGTGATCGGCCTTGTCAGCGCCTATTTCTTCGGGATCGAGACCAAGGCGCAGGCGCCAGTCTTCAACCCGGCGCCGAATCCATACGAAAAAGGCATCTACGCCAACGGCATCGTCGAAAGCAGCCAGTTGAACGGCCAGAACATCAATCTCTATCCGGAAGTATCCGGCACGGTTACGCGGATCCTGGTCAACGAAGGAGATGCCGTGCGTGCCGGAACCCCCTTGCTGGCGATCGACGACTCGGTCCAACGGGCCACGGTGGCCCAGCAGAAGTCGCAGGTCGAGGCCGCATCGACGCTGCTGCAGGCATTGAGGGCGCAACCGAGAAAGGAAGCGCTGGCGGTGTCGAAGGCCCAGCTGGACCTGGCGGGAGCCAATCTGAAAACCGCGCAGGACCAGTTCGACAAGCAGCAGCATTCCTACGACATCGAGCCAAGATCGGTCAGCAAGGATGCGCTGGACAGTGCCCGCAATGCATCGAATGCCGCGCGCGCCAATCTGGATGTCGCACAAAAGCAATACGACCTGACCCGCGCTGGCGCCTGGGTGTATGACATCGACAACCAGCAGCGGCAGGTCGAGGCGCTTTCGAAAGCCTACGAAGCGTCTGGCGCCTTGCTGGAAAAATACACGCTCAAGGCGCCGGTCGACGGCGTCGTGCTGTCGCTGAACATCGCCGTCGGCAGCTATGCGTCGCCGCAGGGCGTCTACAGCACCTATACGCAGGGGGCGGCTCCGGCGATCGTGATGGGAGGCAGCCAGGATTATTTCAATGTGCGTTGCTATATCGACGAGATATTGATCAGCCGGCTGCCGCCGCCTGACAAGATCAGCGCGCAAATGTCGATTCGCGGTACCGACGTCAAGATTTCGCTCGAATTCGTCCGCGTCCAGCCGTATGTATCACCGAAGATCGCCTTGTCGGATCAACGTCAGGAACGGGTCGACCTGCGGGTGCTGCCGGTCATATTCCGTTTTGCCGGAACCGGCGATCTGAAGATTTATCCAGGGCAGTTGGTGGACGTGTATGTCGGTCAGAAATAGCCGGCGTGCATTCACGCCTCTGGCCCATCCTTGGCGCACCTGATCATGAGCAGAATTTTCCGTGCAACGCCAAAGCTGCCGCCGGGCAGCGTACGCCAGCGGCTGGGAGCCATCGCGCTGCTGCTGCTCGGCGGATGCGCGGCCGGTCCCGATTTCGTGGGCCCAGCTCCACCCGCGGTCGAGCGCTATACGCCCGCGAATGCAGCGGCCGGGCAGTCGTCCGCCACGTTCACCGCGGATGGGCAGTCCCAGGAAGTCGAACCGGGCCGGCGGCTGGCCGCCGACTGGTGGCGCCTGTTTGGATCAGCCGAACTGGACAGCGCGGTGCAACAGGCGATGGCCGGCAACGTCACGCTGGAATCGGCGCGGGCAAGCCTGCGCCAAAGCCGGGAAAATCTGCAGGCCGGATATGGCGTGTTCTACCCGACGATCGACCTCGGTTTTTCTGCGGTGCGCCAGCGCACCTCGCCGCTGCGCTTCGGCGTGAATACGGCGAGCGGCGTGTTCAACCTGTTTACGCTCAGCACGGCGATCAGCTATGCGCTTGATGTATTCGGCGGCGAACGCCGCACGGTCGAGGCGCTCGGCGCCCAGGTGGATTACCAGCGCTACACGGCGCGCGCGGCCTACTTGGCACTGTCCGGCAATGTCGTCAATACCACGATTGCGCGGGCGGCATACCAGGCGCAGATCCAGGCCACCGAAGAACTGATCGCGCGGCAGCAGGAACAACTCGACATCGCCAAGACCCAGGCCTCGGCCGGAACCGCTTCCTATGCGAGTGTGCTCAGCATCCAGAGCCAGCTCGCCGCCAGCCAGGCAACCGTGCCCGCGCTCAGGCAAAAATCCGATCAGGCCGAACACCTGCTGGCCACCCTGGCCGGGCGTACTCCGGCTGAATCGCGGCCGCCGGAAGTCGATCTCGCCAGCCTCGCATTGCCGCGGCAATTACCGCTCGCCCTGCCCTCCGATCTGGTCCGCTTGCGGCCCGACATCCTGGCTGCCGAGGCGCAACTGCATGCCGCCAGCGCCGGCATCGGCATCGCCACGGCCGCCCTGTTCCCCAGCTTCAGCTTGAGCGGCACCTACGGGTCGAACAGCACTACGTTTGGCGACCTGGGCAACTCCGGCGGCAAATTCTGGAGCGTCGGGCCGTCGGTGGATTTTCCACTGTTCCAGGGTGGCGCTTCCTGGCACCGGAAACAGGCCGCAATCGAGGCTTACCGGAAATCGCTGGCCGATTATCGGCAAGTCGTTTTGAACGCTTTTGCGCAGGTTGCGGACGCGCTCACGGCGCTCGAGCATGATGCGCAAAGCCTGGACGCACAAGCGCAAGCCTTGCGTTCGGCTGAGCAGGGCCTGAGCTTGCTGGAAGCAAACTATCGTGCCGGTCTGGTCGGCTACCTGCAAGTGCTGGTTGCCGATGCCCAGTTCCATCAAGCAAAAATCAATTATCTGCAGGCGTCGGCACAACGCTACCAGGATACGACGGCCCTGTTCCTGGCACTTGGCAGCGGCTGGTGGAACCAGGAGTCCGACGCAGGTTCCGGCCAACAGGAGCGGCGGAGATGAAAATGAGCGGCATACTCCGGATCGCCTACAAGCTGTTGACCAACGATCGGGGAAAATTTTTCGCGCTGCTGATCGGCATCACCTTTGCGGTCTTCCTGATGGTGCAAATGACATCGATCTTTTCCGGCATCCTGAGCCGCTCATCGGCGACGGTGACGAATATCGGCGCCAGCGTCTGGGTCATGGACCCGGCCGTGAACACGGTGGCCAACACCATCCCGGTACCGGATTACCTGCTGGACGCGGTGCGCAGCATCCCCGGGGTGCGCTATGCCGTCCCGCTGTACTCGGGCGGCGCGCTGGTCAAGCTGCGCAGCGGCGTCTATCAGGCGGTGAGCGTGCTCGGCCTGGACGATACCAGCCTGTTTGGCCGCCCAATTCTCGAACAGGGCAACATCCAGGATATCTATGCCGAAAACGGATTCATCGTGGTGCACGACGCGGAGTACGAAAAACTGGGAAGCCCGGCGATCGGCAGCGAATTCGAAATCAATGATCACCGCGCTGTAGTCGTCGGCATCGCAAAAGTCGCTTCCGGCGGCTTGTTCGGCGTGCCGACGCTGTATACGACATACAGCCGAGCCATCCAGTACGTTCCGACCACGCGCTTCACCACTTCCTACATCCTGGTCGAGCTAAAGGATGCCTCCGCAGTGCCACTTGTCAAAAAGGAAGTGACGCGGCTGGGCTACCGGGCCGTGACCAAGGAAGAGTTCATCCAGCGCATCAGCGACTTCTACAAATATCAAACCGGGATCGGTACCAATATCCTGCTGATGACGATCATCAGCTTCATCGTCGGCCTCTCCATTTCAGGGCAGACCTTCTATACCTTCATCCTGGAGAATCTGGAGAAATTCGGCGCGCTCAAGGCGATTGGAGCGAAAGGGCGGGAACTGATCTACATGATCCTGTTTCAGGCCACCTTTACTGCCTTGACCGGTTACGGGATCGGGGTCGGGCTCTGCACCCTGCTGATCGGCTTGGCGAAATTCAGGCTTCCAGATTATGCATCCCTGATCACCTTCGGCAACCTTGGCCTGGCATTCGGCATGGTCGTATTGATCGCCGGCATATCGAGCTATATCGGCATCCGCAAGGTTCTCAAGATCGAGCCTTTCGACATTTTCCGGGGTTAGGAGATCATGTGCGCGTTATCTCCGTTCGAACTGCTTGCGACTGATATCGCCTGGATAATACTCCCTACTCCTCTGGTTGCAGTCTCAACCCAAGACATGCTTGGCGGCAAATACTGACCAGGTTCAATTATATGCAGGTATCTCGGGGATGCCCGCCAGACTCAAGTTCAGAATGCCTCTTGCGCGGCCCACAACTGCAATCGTTGCCACTATGTAAACCGATCAATCACCCGTGCTACAACTCAATCAACAATTCATCGCCATGTACAGGACCAGCTGGTTAATTTGACCCGGATCAAGAGTTTGGCGCGATCGATTCCTTATTCTTGAAGAAAAAATACTCTCTCCGCCGGAAGCAGTGTTTTCTGTTTCTCAACGATACAAGCATACAAAGGAACCGGTGATGTCATATAAAACGATTCTCGTGCATGTCGATGAGTCCAAGCATCTTGCATCCCGGGTCGATCTCGCCACCAAAATTGCAATCACGGAAAATGCGCACCTGGTCGGCGCGGCGATGACCGGGGTGTCGCGTTTCCTGATGGACATGGTCGCCGCTAATCCGCTTGATCCGACCATGCAGCCTTACTTTGACACCTTGCGTCAACGTGCGAATCGCGCGCTGATGACGTTCGATGAGATGGCGCGAAAGGCGGGCGTCTTGTCCTACGAAAAACGTTTGGTGGATGATGAAGTTATCAGCGGCATGAGTCTGAATGCGCGCTACTGTGATCTCGTGCTCGTCGGGCAAGAGGATCTGGACGAACTCTCTCCTACGATGCCGGGCGGACTCCCCGAATACGTCGCGATGAGCGGCGGCAGTCCGACGCTGACCGTCCCCTACATCGGTACCTTCAATAAGATCGGGGAGAGGATATTGATTGCGTGGAACGCGAGCAGCCATGCCATGCACGCCGTTCGTGGTTCCCTTCCATTTCTCCGCCGTGCAAAGAACGTCGACGTCGTCATCTACAATTCCGCCGCGCTCAAGGACGTGTATGGCGATGAACCGGGGGCGGACATTGCGCTGTATTTGACCCGCCACGGAGTCAAAGTCAACGTGATGCAGGAAGAGATCGCCAGTGAAATCGACGTGGGCAATGCGTTGCTGTCTTTTGCGGCGCAGCAAGGCACGGACTTGATCGTCATGGGTTGCTACGGGCATTCGCGATTCCGCGAAATACTGCTCGGCGGGGCGACGCGCGTCATTCTGGAATCCATGACCATCCCGGTGTTGATGGCGCACTGAACATCGGGAAAAATTTCAGCAGCAGCGAACGCAAGACGACAATACGGCTACTGTGCATGGTCAACGGCACGCGATAGCCTATAACGGCAGGAGAAGATATCGCACACCCTTCCGGAATTTTCGTACGGGCCTGGAATCCCATTTCTTGCCCGTCCATTGCCAATCCCGGGTGGATTTGCTCTTGGACAATTCGAAAAATCGCTGGGCTGCGATATTAACGAACGCATTACAAAGCAAAGAGGACTCTGGAGACCGCACTCCTGCCGAGTACATCCTGCGCAAGCGTCATATCTGATTCCAGACATCGTACGTGGTGGAAGACATCGCGCAGAAAATCCCCAGTATGCGTCGCGGAACAAGATGGACATGATTGTTATGGGTTCGCACGGGCACGGTGCGCGCCGAAACCTCGTATGGAGTCGATCACAACCAAGGTGCTCGCGATCGAATCTAATATCCAAGTATTGATCATGCACTAGATTGCATGCTTGCGAAGCTTCGAACCGGGTTTGTCAGCAAGTTAGGAAGCGGCCGGAAATGTCACAGCCCGTATCCAGATCCGGAACATCGGCAAATCCGCCACCGCAATTTCTGCTTGCCAAGGCGCTATCATGCGCGGCTAACGCCATCTTTCTGACCGACCGCCTCGGACAAATCGTCTGGTCGAACGATGCATTCTGCAAACTAAGCGGCTATTCTCAGCAGGAGATTATCGGCTGTACACCGTCGCTGGTGAAATCGGGGATGCAAAGCGACGCGTTCTATGCGGAATTGTGGCGCACCATCCTTGCCGGCAATGTCTGGCGTGGGCAGATGGTAGACCGGCGAAAAAACGGATCGCTGTATGTTGTCAGCGAAACTATTACGCCACTAATGGATGAGCGTGGTGTCATCACACATTTCGTCACCATCCAGCAGGACATGACCCTGCAAAGCGATGAACAGGAGCGGGAACACTATCTGGCCTACCATGACACCCTGACTGGCTTACCTAATCGCGCGCTGTTTCTGGAATTAGGACAGCAAGCCATATCTCAGGCCAGTCGCGCCCGACACGGAGTCGCACTGCTGTTCCTCGATCTGGACCATTTCAAGCCGGTCAACGATATCCACGGCCACGACATCGGCGATCGTCTTCTTCTCGCGGTGGCGGAGCGACTGAGTGCGGCAATCCGCAGGTCGGACACCGTGGCGCGTTTCGGTGGCGACGAATTCGCGATCCTGCTGCCTGATCTGCTCGATGCCACACCGGCCGTCGCGCTTGCGCACAAACTGACCGAAAGCATCGCCCAACCATTCGTGGTCGCGGAGCAGGAGCTGCACGTAGGCGTCAGTCTTGGTATCGCGCTGTATCCGGCGGACGGCGATACGCCCGATGAACTGCTACGCAAGGCGGATGAGGCCATGTACCTTGCAAAGAAATGCGGGGGCGGCAAATTTCGATTCCCAGTTCGCCACCATTGATGCATTCGTTCACTTCAAGACCGAACCGTCATGCCATATAAAACCATGCGTAGTTTGGTACGACATATGGCCGAAAATTGGCGATGTACGGAGTTTTGTGAGGTCTATGCGATTTTCCGGTGTTTTTTGTCATTAGATTGCGACACAAAATACTTGTACATAAGAGACAAGTTTTTTAATTATCAATAAGCTAGGCGAGCGCTTTGTACGGAGTTTTGTGTCCCCTAACTCCCTGTGGTTCCTTGCCCATTGGGCTGAACGATTCGGAGCCGTCGATGGGTTTCCCGACCTAGGAAACCCGTTTCCCGGCACCGATCAGTTGTTCGCGTAATGTCTTTGCCATGATGACTCTTCTAGGGTCCGCGCATGCCAGGACCATCAGGCCGAAGTCTGCGCATCGTTGTCGATGGGCAGGACCTGCCCGGAAATCGACTTCCCCGCATCCGACGTCAGAAACAGGATCAACGCGGCGATATCCTTCGGATCGACGAAACGCTTGAGAGACTGGATGCTCATCGCGGCCTCACGCGCTTCTTCCAGCGTCTTGTGTTCCGCGTCGGCGCGCCCCTGCAGCACACGCTCGATGCGCTCGCCGCCGACTGCGCCCGGTGCGACGGCATTGCAACGAATGTTGTACTGGCCCAGTTCACGCGACAGCGTCTTGGCGAAGCCGATCAAACCCATCTTCGCCGTGCAGTATGCGCTGCGGTTCGGATAGCCGAAGCGCCCGCCGACCGACGACATGACGACGATGCTCCCGGCCGCCGATTTTTTCAGATGCGGAATGGCAAGGCGCGTGACGTGATACGTGCCGATCACATCGACGGTCATGACCGCCTCCCATTGGTCTGGATTCGTATCCTCGACCGGCGCGGTGGGGCCGGCAATGCCGGCGTTGCTCACCAGAACATCGAGGCCGCCCAGCGCCGCGACGGCAGCGGGAACCATGCGCTCGATGTCCTGGCGCTGCGATATGTCGCAAACGATGGTCTTCAGATCGGGGATCTCTTGCGCGGCCGTATCCAATGCCTGTGCATTGATGTCGCAGACGCAGACCGCGGCGCCGTTGGCGGCGAATGCCCGGGCGATTTCCTTTCCGATGCCAGCCGCTCCGGCCGTCACTAAAACACGTTGAGCCATCTCTTTCTCCTGTATCAATGTCGTTCAATGAGCCGTCTGCGGCAAACACCCCCTGTGGCGAAACTGGCCGAGGATGAGCAGAGGAACAGCACCATCCCTGCAATCTCTTCCGGCTGTGCAGGGTGCCCCAGCGGGACATTGCCTACCACCATCTGGGGGTAGGCCGGATCTTTCAGCCAGCCCGCAGTCATGGGAGTTTCGACCAGTCCCGGCGCTACGGGATTCACCCGTGTGCACAAATTGCGCCTGGCCGCCCTCCTTCTTGATCAGTTCCACGGTTTCGCCGGCGCCGGCGCTAACGTCACCGATGCAGAGCTTGGCGCCCTGCCGTGCAAAGGTGAGGGCTGTCGCCCGCCCGATCCCACTGGCCTCACCGGTAACCAGGACGACCTTGCCCGTGTAATCAAGCAAATGATGATTCATCTCGATTTCTCCTTACTCCGCGCCTGCGCGACTCTTCAACAAGCCACGATGGCTTCTTTCACGCCGTATCCCGTGCCATCGGGCTGCGATAGACAACGCCGCTCTTCATGACGAAGTCCACCGCGGCGGTAACGCTGATATCGGCAATCGGATCGCCCGGCATGGCGACGATATCGGCATGCTTGCCGACCGCGAGCATGCCGATATCATGCTGATCGAGTAATTCCGCGGCGACACTGGTCGCGGCCTTGAGGGCACGCACGGACGCAAGACCCGCCGCTACCATCGCCTGAAATTCAAGAATGCCGTGGCTGAAGGGAAACATGCCGCAATCGG
>DATJCV010000370.1:0-1518 GCA_035497775.1 Burkholderiaceae bacterium
TGATCTTCGATGTCGCCAGCCTTGTCAGCTATGTCAGCCAGTTCATGTCGCTGCAGCCGGGTGATCTCATCTCGACCGGCACGCCCCCCGGCGTTGGCATGGGTATGAAACCGCCACGCTTCCTTGCGCCCGGCAACATCATGGAACTCGGCATTGAGGGGCTCGGCACCCAGCGGCAAAGAGTTGAGGCCGACCAATAGCGTCGCCCTCTTCCACGCCATCGCGCCCTGATGGGCAATCTGGCTGGCGCAATCATTCTAACGATTGCGCGGCCGACCGCCGGGCATGTTTAGCAGAGTGATCTTGTTGGGATATCCGGAGTGCACATCTCCGGAAAGAGAATGGTGCCCAGGAGAGGACTCGAACCTCCACGCCTCGCGGCACACGGACCTGAACCGTGCGCGTCTACCAATTCCGCCACCTGGGCAAGTGACCGCGTGAACAGCTTCGAAGGGCTCGAAGCGAAGGTTCATGCGTGGTGCGCCGCCGATGTAAGCGGCAGCGCGCATTGTGTCAATGGGTATCTGGCGACAAAGTCTGCAATTGCGAAAAATCCCTGCACAGCTGTGTTGCCGCGCTCGTGAAGAGCGCGGCGCAGCCGGGTCAGCCGGCCAGCACTTCTTTCGAGGCAACCGTCGAATCTGCGTTCAGGCGGTAGATGATCGGCACACCCGTCGCGAGCTCGACATTGATCACCTCTTCGCGCGAAAGGCCTTCCAGCGCCATGATCAGCGAGCGCAGCGAATTGCCGTGAGCGGCAACCAGCACGGTCTCGCCACGCAGCACGTGCGGCTGGATCGTGTGCATGTAATAGGGCCAGACGCGCGCGCCGGTGTCGCGCAGGCTCTCGCCGCCGGGCGGAGGCACGTCATAGGAGCGACGCCAGACATGCACCTGGTCTTCGCCCCATTTGGCGCGGGCATCGTCCTTGTTGAGCCCCGAAAGCTCGCCATAGTCGCGCTCATTGAGCGCTTCGTCGCGCACGGTTTCGAGATCAGACTGGCCGACGGCGTCGAGAATGTGCTGGCAGGTCAGCTGGGCGCGGCTGAGGGTTGAGGTGTAGGCAATATCGAACTTCAGCTCGCGGGCAGCCAAGCGGGCGCCAGCCGCTTTTGCTTCGCTGTGGCCGAGTTCGGTCAGGCTGGGATCGCGCCAGCCGGTGAAGAGATTTTTGAGGTTCCACTCACTTTGGCCGTGACGGACGAGGACCAGCGTTCCGGACATGCAGCAATACTCCGTTAGACGAATGGGATCAGAATTCAGGCGCCGATGCCGAGCACGTCGCGCATGGAATAAAGGCCTGGCTTGCGCTCATGCGCCCAAAGGGCCGCCTTGACCGCGCCACGGGCAAACAGGCCGCGATCTTCGGCATGGTGCGACAGGACCAGACGTTCGCCGGCTCCCGCCAGGATCACCGAATGGTCGCCGACGACCGAGCCGCCGCGCAGGGAGGCAAAGCCGATGGTCCCCTCTTCACGCGCGCCGGTGATGCCGTCGCGTCCGCGCACCGAGGCTTCC